>JABWAJ010000565.1 GCA_013361075.1 Saprospiraceae bacterium
GCTTTGGAAAATGGGCTACGCCATGAAAAACCTTGGCGCCATTGACGAACAAACGCTGGCCGGTGCCATCAGCACGGGCACTCACGGATCGGGGATCGGGCTTCCGGCCATATCAGGTTTTGTGGAGTCCATCGTTCTGGTAGCAACGGGTGGCAAAGCTTACCGCATTGAGCCAACCAACGGCATTTCTGATCCTGCGGCTTTCAATGAAAAGAACATGACGCTCGTGCAAAACGACGCCGATTTCTACAGCGTGCTGGTTTCCCTGGGTGCCACTGGCGTGGTGTATTCCTATATTCTTCGGGTGGAGCCACGGTACTGGATCGAAGAAAACCGGACACTGGAAGCCTGGTCGGAGGTGAAACGGAAATTGCGCGACAAAACTCTGTTCGAACCGCATTTGCGCAGCGTTTCTCTTTTTGTGAATCCGTACCCGAACAAACTGGGCGATCACGACTGCATTGTCTTGCGCATGAAGGAGGTGCAACTTCCGAAAAACCGGTCGCGGTTTGAATTGATGCTCCACAGCATTCGCACGTACACCCGCCGCCCGTGGACATTTTGGGGCAATACGCTCCTGAGCTACTGGATGTTGTCGGTTGTTCTGCGCTACTTCCCGAATAAAATGTACTTAGTGCTCAATCAGGCTGTCAAGGCCCTGAAAGGCGACCAGTACATCAACCGGTCGTACAAGGTACTGCACCAGGGCGCAGAGTTCATCAAAACAAAAGCCTACGACACGGAAATGGCTTTTGATATCAACAGCGATTTCCCGGCAGTACTGGACCAGATCCTGGTGAAGTCGGCCAAAATGCGGGAGCATGGGCATTACCAGACTTCGCCGATTGGCCTTCGCTTTGTAGCCGCTTCAAAAGCTTACCTCACGCCGGAATCCGGGAGAAATGTGTGCTATATTGATACCCCGGTATTGAAAGGTACCATTGGCGGAGACGAAATTCTGGAACAATACCAGGAAATCATGCTCTCCAACGGTGGGGTGCCGCATTGGGGCAAAATGAACGCAAAGTTGTCGGCGCATCTGGACAGATTGCCGGAAAGCTACCCCCTGCTGTGCGAGTGGAAATCGGTGATGCACCATTACAACGCCCTGGGTACGTTTTCCAACAATTTCACCGACCGCTTCCGGTTGACTGAAAAGCTGACAACGGCCACACAGGTTTGATGCATACTCTAATTATCAGCATAAGTGCCCCGTCTGGCTACATCAGCCGGACGGGTGTTTTTTTTTTGCTGTCGGCACCTCCCCTCCTTTCAGCCAATACTTCAACAACTGATCATTCCAGGTTATGTCGGCCAGATAAAATGTACCAAAGCCCACATAAACGGACTCCATAATGGGCTGGGCCACTACCTCCGAGGGCATCACATAATTGGAATGAATGGCCGTCAGCTGGCCGTCGCGCTTGAGCAAATACCCCACATGACTGCTCCCCATGCCTATAAAACACAACCCGTCCTGCAATTGTTTCTCCAACTGGGCCGCTGCCATATAGGGTGTGTGGGATTCGAGTTTCAGGACGTCTTTCCCGAGGTTCAGCATTCTTGCTTCCGTTTCCGGTGCCTGCTGGGCCAACCGGTAACGATTGAGCCGAACGCCGGCGTCAAGCAACGTTGTGGAAACGAAATACCCGCAGGCTATCTGACCGCTGCGCGGCACTGTCGTATGTCCTTCAAACGACCAGTCGGTGCCGTACCAGTAGGGGATGATGTCGTCAAGCAACACGCTGGTGAACGCCTGCCGCACTGAGTCGAGCGTGATGCGCCCGGCAGCATAAGCCGTATGCAGTGCCTGACGCCGGCGGTTGACCATAGCTTTTGTGGCGGCATAGGTCTTATCGGAAGGGTCCAGCCGCAAGGTGTCTTTCAGGGAGATGGAAATGGGAGCAGGGGTCGAAGGCGAAGCAGCCCCCTGGGGTTGGCAGTAACAAAAGAGACAAACAAGGAGCAGGCTTAAGGCCGATTGGGCAAATGGATACATGATTTCTCTGATTTTGCACCAAGGTAAGCACATTTTTTCCGAATGCAATCGGTAAAGCGCTCCACAACTCACTCATAACCAATCCAAACCCCAAAGATCACCCCCAGCATCACCATCAGAACCAGGGCAGCCGTCAGCGGCAATACAAACCGCAGCCAGCGGTCAAAAGGCACGCGGCACATGCCCAGCATGGCGATGAGGCCACCGAGGGCAGGGTTGATCAGGTTGGTGATGCCGTCGCCCACCTGAAATGCCAGAATGGTGGTTTGCCGGGTCAGGCCCAGCATATCGCCTACCGGGACCAGTACTGGCAACGTCGCCAGTGCCTGCCCGCTGCCCGACGGGATCAGGAAATTCATGGCCGACTGCACCATGGTCATCCCGACTGCCGAAGCGTAAAGCGGCAATTCGGTGAGCAACCCCGACAGGTAATGGGCAATGGTATCGTTGATGTGTCCCATTTCCAGCACTTCTTTGATGGCGCTGGCGTAGCCCACCATAAAAGCGCCAGGTGCCACCACCCCTACAGATTTCAATGCAATGTGGCCAAATTCCCGGCCCTTGAGCCGGTCAAGGAAGCCAATGGCTAAGGCCAGCATGCAAAACAGCGCAGCAAGGTCGCTGATGAACCAATGGTGTACAAAAACGCCGTACAACATGGTCAAAATTCCGCCGAAAAATACAGCCAGTATCAGCCAGTCTTTGGTGTGAAGCCGGTAGGAATCAATGGCGTGCGACAACTCAAAGCCTTCCGTTTCCAAACCGGTTGATAAGCCCGCGTTGGGGTCAAGGTTGATTTTTTTGAAATACCGCACATTGTACCAGGCCAGGATGGCGAGGCCCGAAAAACAAAGGAGACAGCGCAACCACGCACCGGAAAATAAGGGCAATTGTGCAATTTTTTGGCCGGTGCCAATCGTATAAGGGTTGATTGGCGACAAGCCAAACCCAACGGTTACCGCCGCCACGGAAATACCCGCTGCCAGCATCAAATCGCCACCGATGGCCAAACTCAGCACTGCCGCAATCGGAATCATGGCAATGTTATTTTCGTAACCTACAAAAACGCCGAGGCTGCCAAAAAGGAAAGTCATCACCACCACAATCAGGTAGCGCCGCTGCAAACCCAGTTTCCGCACCATCGTGCCCACCGCGTTTTCCACCGCTTTGGAATGTTCCAGAAAACCGAACATGATGCCGCTTGCCAATACGATGAATACAATGTCCACGGCTGTTTTAAAGCCTTTCGGCAAAGCACGGAACAGATCGAACAAGCCCACCGGCGTCGCTTCAATGTATTGGAACGAACCGGGTTTCACCATTGTGATGCCGTTTTCCGTCACCCGTTCGTATTGCCCGGCCGGAATGAGGTAGCTCATGATGGCGGCTAAGGTCAGTATGCCAAACAACATGACAGCAGGGTGCGGGACGTAATCGTACCATTTTTTTGTTCGATGCATCGCTGGTGGATTGGTTTTGCTTACTTTTGTTAAATGTCGCCCAAAATAAACAAAGTCGCGATGTTATGCGCTTACGGATGAGGAGATCCCTCAAATTTTCAGACTGGTTCTATCGGACCCTAACAGCACCGGCATGAAAGCTTACGACTTCACCACGGCTATGTTGCATCAGGAGACCGTTACAGAGCTTTATTTATCGAACCAGAAGTTTGAAAAATTTCCAACGGAAATTCTGGAATTAAAAAATCTGGAG
>JABWAJ010000566.1 GCA_013361075.1 Saprospiraceae bacterium
ACGACGTTCCTGCAGCCGACCCCATGCAACAGGTTCAGGAGTACGGTGCTTGGCTGAAAAGCATCAGCGCCAAGCGAACTGCCGACGGCGAGCACTTGCACGCCAATGGTTGGATATTGTCAAAATCAGAAAGTGAGAATGTCGCCATTCAGGTTAAAAATGAATTCCCGGGACGCCAGGAGGTCGGTGGCTATTTTACTTTCGAAGCGGAATCACCCGACGAAGCCCTTCGCATTGCACAAACCTGCCCACATCTGAATTACAAGGGTACTTTAGAATTGCGGCAAATTCATTAATTGGTTTTCCCGCAACAACAGGGAATGCAATCCGCCTGGCAGTGCTGCCGGGCGGATTTTTTTTATTTCCTCCTGCCCTGATTGTGCCAATTGCGTCCATTTTCCGGCCTATGCGACAAATTTGAAAGCCTATGCGACAATTGTGGAAGCGCCCGAGGAGGTCATGCGCCCATCTTTGCAGCATCACTTTTTCAAAAATAAAATTTCATCATTCAAAAATTTTCAACCTATGAAAAACTTCATGCGTATTGCTTTCGCACTGCTGTTCATCAATCTGCTCAGCTTCAACGCCAACGCCCAAAACAATTCCAAAGAAGAAGCCGAACTGCTGAAAATGTGGGATGCCGTATGGCAAGCTTATGAATCGGGCGACGAAAGCAAAATGTGGTCATTCTATGACAAAAATGCCTGCGAAGTCTATCCTGATGGCAGCAGCATGTGTGGGCTAAAAGCTATCATTGAGGGGTATGAACAGTTCAAAACCATGCTCGAAGGCACTCCTTCCTGGTCTATGACCAAACCGGAGATTACCTTTTTTGGATCGGATATGGCGCTCCTGATGGCTGATGTAACCGCCGATATAAAATTGAAAGGCGGCCAGCAAATCGGTGGCAAGTCAAAGTTTTCGACCATCATTCGAAAAGTCAATGGCAATTGGCTAATCGCTTTTGACAGCCAAACCCCGGTAATGGAAATGCCTGTTTCGGGTAACTAACTTTGAATTATCCCGTCCTCCAGCGTTGATTTGGAGGACGGGTATCTCTCTATTTGTTTACAACTAACTTCAATCCGCACACCATGCACCACCAATTTCCATTCACAATAGAAACCAAATAAAGCGAAAAAATCAACTTCCTTTGTATGGAAGGCGACCGGTTGATCCTCGAAGGGTTTTGCGAACCAACCACGATAAGAGGACAAGGAAACGGACCCAAAGGTAATAGCTGCTTCTATTTTTTTACCGCATATCCCATATACAGGATATTCATGTCGTTGCTTTCCACCAGCCAGAAATGTTTGCCGAGATCGGCATAAGTCCATTCACCCTTTGCCCGTTTTCTGAGGTATCCCAGCAATTTTGGGATGGATACGTTGGGTTGGCTTCCCCGGTGCGCTTTCCACTCCAACCCGTTTTGCCGGAGCAGCGTTTTAATTTCTTCGGGTTTGATAAACATCTCCCACACATGGAGGTTGGGGGGCATAAAAGCCCAGCGTTTCCACTCCTGCCATATTTTGATGGCAACCAATTTGCTGATAAAAGTTCTATTCAAGGTATCGTAAAAAAACACGCCTCCTGGTTTTAGCACCCTCGATATTTCGGCAATTACTTTAGGCAAATCCATGACGTGCTCCAGCACGTCGCAGCAAAAAACAAAATCGAATGACGCATCAGCATAAGGAAGTTGTTCTCCTGCGCCTTTGTCGTATTGGATACTCAGCCCCTCAAGCCGGGCATGATTGGCTGCAGATTGCAATGATCCTTCCGATGGATCCACACCAGTAGTTATAAACCCCATTCTGCTGATTTCTTCGGTAAGTATCCCACCTCCACAGCCTACTTCCAGTGCAGTTTTACCTTCAGGGTTTATCTTCATCTGGTATATGAGGTTTTTAAAATAACCTACCCGGCAGGGGTTGACTGATGTTTTTAAAAGAAGCATTACCGAGTCAAGTCCCCACCAGATATCGCCGCCGGCGTTGTAAATTTCGTTATCAATTTTGCGGTAAATTTCCGCTGAAATTTTTTCCATAATAGTATGTGTTGATTTTTAACAATAAAATCCCTGGCCGGAAGCTTGTAACGGCCGGCAATTGTATTTTTGAACATGCTGTACCCCTTACTTCAGGACAGCCATGATCCCAACAAATTTTTGAATAAAGACGACAAAAAAGCCTTTCTGTAAGCCTCTAACATCCAATTCCAGGATGTTTTATGGAAACCCACTTTTGTTGCACTGCATTATCCGGACTGGCGCTGTTGAACAGGTTGGTGTACCCGAAGAAAACAGCTTCGCTATTGACTACCATATCCTGAATTCATTGTCGCGATGGTCGCCCCAGGTTTTTACAGTTTCCCAAACGCCGGTTTCTGCGTTGATTACCGAACGTCAATTCCCCTGATACCGGGCCACTGCGTTTTTAAGCGGAGGCACGGTCTTTAAAAATGCGTAAACTGCATCTACCTCCGTATCGCTCAGGGTTGTGTGCGGGAACATCGGATAGTGCAATAAACCACCTCTTGGATTTTTATTGTACTTAACAGCATCCCGGAATTGTTCCACCGTCCAGTTGCCGATCCCCGTTTCCTGATCGAATGTGATGTTGGCTGACGGAATGACTTTTCCCTCAAGATCAAGCATAGGGTTGCCGCCACCGTAATAAAGGAAGCTTTTTTCAGGGTGCAGCGCGTCTTGTTTGGTAAAATCTGCTGAATGGCAGGCATAGCACGCGCAAAGTCCGTCGGCCACATACCTTCCAAAAGCAATTTGATCCAGAGAATCCGGTATGGAAATGGGTTGAGCCGGCAACTCCGGAGGAAAAAAAGCAACGTGCGCGAGAAATTTAATCAGCATGTTGTAGCTGTTAGGCGGATATTCTTTCGTATCGGCTTCGAGCCTTGGATCGGGAGAACGGAGCCAGGAAATGATGCTGTAAATGTCCTCATCCGCCATAAGTGGAAATTTAGGCATGGTTGGCGGTGCCCAGGAACCGTCTTTTCGGATGCCAGTTCGGAGGAAGTAATACAATTCACCGTCTGTCCAGGCACCAATGCCGTGCTTTGGGTCCCGGGTTATGTTTAAGGAGGCAACCGTACCAAATTCTTTGGGCAAATCAAGCATAATTGCTCCGGTAAGGCGCCCGGTTTCTTTATTGCGATGGCATTCATTGCACAGTAAAGACGCAATTTTTGCACCCCGGGCTACACGAATGCTGTCGGGATTGACTTTCAAAGCCAGAATTTCGGATGTTGGTTCGTAGGGATGATTGGGAACTCCACGAAAGTAAATAAATGCAGCGCCGCCAAGTAGCAGCAAAAGGACAATACCAAGGATATAAGTCAAGATTTTGAAAAGCTTTTTCATGGTGGTGTTTGTTTTGTTTTGAATTGTTTAAAAAGATGCCCTAAAGTAGAATAAAATTTGCTAATTTTGAAAATAATCAAGTAAAAATGCTTTAAAAAACAGTATTTTTAGTTTTTTATTAAAATTTGCCGCAGATATCCAATCAGGATTTCTTCATGTATACCTGCGGCACACCGGGTCATGGTATTGTTGCGGGTTACCGGGTGGGGTTTAACTTCTTCACAGAAAAGTCATCTATCCCCCGAAAGCAGGCGACTTTGCCATTCTTATCTTTAACAATGATGGGGTAAACAGACGTGTATTGCCCGCCTGCCAGCAGGTCTTCAG
>JABWAJ010000567.1 GCA_013361075.1 Saprospiraceae bacterium
ATTCGTTTTATTGAATTTATGCCCTTTGATGGAAACAAATGGAATACCGAAAAAATAATTACGTTAGACGATATTTTAAAAGTAGCAAAAGAACGGTTTTCGGAAGAAAACATCATTACCTTAAAAAGCAAGAAAAACGGAACAGCAAAAAATTTTAGAATAAACGGTTTTAAAGGCGAATTTGGGGTAATTAGCACGGTTTCCAATCCGTTTTGCGATAGCTGCAACAGAATAAGACTAACAGCAAATGGCAGAATTAAAAACTGTTTATTTTCATCAACCGAAACCGATTTACTAACCCCATTAAGAAACGGCGAAAATATTGCCGAACACATCAAAAAAGGAATACTTCATAAATTTAAAATAAGAGGAGGAATGGAAACCAACGAAGATTTTTTTAATGAAGTTAACTTTACCAAAAACAGAAACATGACAACTATTGGCGGTTAGCTAATTTCTTGTTAATACTGCTAAAAATCATGGTTTGCTTTGCTAATTAATTCTAACTTTGAAGTAAAATTAATAGTACAATAAATGGATTCTTTTTTAAAACAACATTGCTCAAAAGAATGGCAACAATTTGTCCCAAAAAGCATGGAAGAAGTCTGGGCATTTTTTTCCCGCCCCGAAAATCTGAATGCCATTACGCCTGAAGATTTGTCTTTCGAAATTTTGTCAGACATTGCCGGAGTGCCGATGTATCCCGGCATGATCGTTCAGTACCGTGTCAGCCCGTTCCCCGGAGTAGCGATGAATTGGGTTACGGAGATCACGCATGTTGCTGATCATGCTTATTTTATTGACGAGCAACGTTTTGGGCCCTATGCTTTCTGGCACCACCAGCACCATTTCAAAGCTGTAGAAGGTGGCGTGCTGATGACCGACCTCCTGCATTACAAAGTACCCTATGGTCCGATTGGCCTACTGGCTGATAAACTATTGGTAGACAAAAGAATTGAAGAAATTTTTGAATACCGGGTAAAAGCCGTGGAAAGGATATTTGGGTTTTAAAATGCATCTGCCATCTCTTTTCTGAAAGCAATAATCCGCCTGAAATACCCTGGTTCCAAAGTTCCCCCGGCCCATCCCCCTTCAAATGCCTGACAGGTATGGACGTCACATCCGTAAGCGGCCAGTTCCAGCATAACCCGATAGTGTTGCACCGCCCACACAGGGGCTGAAAAATGGCGATCCAGCCATCCGGAAAAATTGGCCACAAGGGCAAAGACCAATTCATCTGACCATGCATATCCGGGCGTACTGAGCAAAGTCACGAGCGGCTGTCCTTTTTCCAGATCGCGGTGTTGCGTTAAAGCAGCCAGAGCGGTTGCATTAAAGTCGGCATCAGGCATCCTCTCTGCGGTTTTACCTTTAGTGGTTTTCCTTCCGGCCCTTCCCCAACGGGGATTCAGCGAAATCAACCAATTGGCGCGGGGCCCTCCGGTCACCTGTAGCAGGGCGTGCAGATTGGCATCCCCAATTGCCATTTCCAACAAACCGGGCAGATAGGCAGGGGGTACATGAAGGCTCCTGGCAGCCATCAGGCTAAGCAATTCCGGCAAGGCCGGAAAAAACGAGTTGTCAAAAATTTTATCCAGTATTTTCTCCATGGCCGGGCTGCCCAAACGTTCTTCACCAAGGTCGGGAGGGCTTAGCGCAGGTGACTTCGGTACCGGAAAAACGGGGTGCCGGTACCGTTGCCTTAACAGCACAGCAGCGCCGTCGAGCAAAGCTTTTTCCGGTGAAGCTCCGGGGTCAATGCCTCTGGCCTGCAATACAGTGCGCAAGTCTTCCGGAAAAGCGCTCCGGCCAAGTCCCAGTAAAGCAGCAGTAGTAAGTTTTTGCCACACGAAGCTACAGTTTAAACAAAAGTTTCAGGGCATTCCACAAAGCGCCCGACAACTGTTTACCGCCCTGTTTGCGTTCTTCGGCAATGGCAGCAATGTCGTGGGCCAGCATCAGTGTGAGGCCTTCGATCCCGGCGGGCTGGTAAGCCTGTACGAGAGCCTGAACGCCCATGTTGGCGGCAGGAATGCCGAAAGCAAGTACATAACGTACCGGTTTTTGGCGGCTCAATTGGGCCAGACTGAATTGTTCGTCGGGTTTCACGTAGAGCAGGGTAGCATCTTTGTGCAAGTCTATTTGAGCTGCGGCAAAAACCTTAGCGGCAAATGCTTCCATTTCTTCCCGGATTTCGGGTGGGGAAGTCAGGATAACGAGAACGCCTTTAGCGCCGCCACCGAAACACCGGTCGCTGATGGTCGCTGAATCTGCGATCATGATGAGGTCAAAATCAAGAAAACTCACGTTCAAAAATTTTTAACCGGCATTTATAATACTTAAATAATTTGCTGTGATTTGCCGCCAGTGTTTAGCAATTTAAAAACTTGGGGTAATTTTGCAAAAAATTTCCAAAATGAAGTATAGCATCCGGATTGAAAAATCCTCCTCCTCCCGCTTATCACAAATTGACTTCAGCAACATCCCTTTTGGAAGGAATTTTTCAGACCACATGTTTGTGGCCGATTATAAAAACGGCGAATGGACCGATTTGCGTGTAGTGCCTTTTGAGCCGTTTTTGATACACCCCGGTTCTATGGTGCTGCACTACGGCCAATCTATTTTCGAAGGCATGAAAGCATCCAAAAATAACGCCGGACAAGCCATGCTGCTTCGGCCGGAAATGCACGCACAACGTTTTAACCGTTCGGCTGCACGGATGAGCATGCCCGATGTGCCGGAGGATTTATTCCTGCAGGCCCTGCATGCCATTGTCCACATAGACAGCGCCTGGATTCCGCCCCAGGAAGGCAGCGCCTTGTACCTGCGCCCGTTGATGTTTGCCAATGACGAGTTCATCGGCGTCCACAGTTCTGAAAACTACCGCTTCATCATCATGACCGGGCCGGTTGGGCCTTATTACCCGAAGCCAATACGGCTGTGGGCTGAACGGGTTTATGTACGGGCAGTAAAAGGTGGTACCGGAGAAGCCAAAGCTGCCGGCAATTATGCTGGTTCTCTGCTTCCCGCAAAGTTAGCGGCTCAGAGAGGTTTCGACCAGATCATGTGGATGGACGCCCACGAATTTAAATACATCCAGGAGGCTGGCACCATGAACATCTTTTTTGTCATTGGTGACACGGTCATTACTCCGGCTGCTGATGGTGCCATTCTGAAAGGCATTACCCGTGACAGCATTTTGCACATTCTGAAAGATAAAGGCATCCCTGTAGAAGAACGCCCCATTGCCATTGACGAAGTCATTGCTGCCTACCATGCCGGAACACTCCGCGAAGCATTTGGTGCAGGTACCGCTGCCGTAGTCTCCCATGTGATTGAAATCGGCACGGAAGACCTGCTGTTGCAGCTCCCCCCTGTTGACCAGCGCCCTATCGGCGAACTCATCAAATCGGAAATTAACGGCCTGCGCTCGGGGAGGATTCCGGATACGCGGGGGTGGTTGGTGCCGGTTGTTGGTTGATTGGTTGTTGGTTGTTGGTTGTTGGTTGTTGGTTGATTGGTTATTGGGAGTTGGGGAAAATGACAGGGGGATTTTCACATCATCTCAAAAGCACGAATGGCCGGTCAGGCATTGTTCCAGCCATAGAAAATGGCAACATGAGTCATGCGAATCAGGGGCAAAAAGTGTCATTGAAAACGAGAGAGCAGAAAGCCGCAGCAATTTTACCAAAGACATGAACCAG
>JABWAJ010000568.1 GCA_013361075.1 Saprospiraceae bacterium
TTATACTGCGTTGGATTTTTTGACTACGTCGAACTTACGTTTCAAGATAGCTGCTGGCTATCTCTGCAAAACCCGCCTTGTCTAAAACAAAATTTCCTCACACTCGCTCGATCAGGAAATCCCGAACAAGCTCTTAGACCACAATAGCATGGAGTCATCCAATCATGAATACATCAATCTGAATTATCTGGACCAGGTGGCCGGGGACGACACCAAAACCCGCGCCACTTTACTGGACCTCATCGCCAAAGAGCTGGAGGAGATCATCCCCCAGCTCTTACCACTCTATTCAGCAAATGCATGGGAAGCCATAAAAAGCCATGTGCACCGCATGAAAACGACCCTGGCTTTTGCCGGAAACGCCGAGATGATCACAGCCAACAACCAGATATGGAAAGTGTTGGTAGCCATGGAATCTCCCGAATCTACCGGCCCCATGATTCAAACCCTTACTGCCAACTACCTTCATATTGTCGGTGAACTAAAAACAGAGCTCCTTTCGATGAAGGAGAGCTGAGCCCCGGAGCAAACTTTGAAAGGTCGTTCCGAATTCGTTCCTTTGTCCTGTCTTTAGGTTGTCTTGATTGCGCAGGATGGCCATTTTTTCACAGCAGTGGGGTCACTGCATCATCAATTCAGCATCATCTCATGAAAGGAATCATCCTTGCCGGCGGACTTGGAACCCGACTCTACCCACTAACCTTAGCGGTGAGCAAGCAACTGATGCCGGTTTATGACAAACCAATGATTTATTACCCGCTCTCCACTTTGTTGTCGGCGGGCATCCGTGAAATTCTGATCATTTCAACTCCTGAAGATCTTCCTCATTTTAAAAAACTACTTGGTGACGGCAGCCTGATCGGGTGCCGTTTTGAGTACGTACCGCAATACGAACCGAACGGGCTGGCACAGGCTTTTGTGCTGGGGGCATCCTTTATTGAGCAGGATGCTGTGGCGCTGATTCTGGGCGATAATATCTTTTATGGAGCGGGGATGAGTGAATTGCTTCAAAGTTGTGTCAACCCTGACGGCGGGGTCATTTTTGCTTATCGGGTGGCAGATCCCGAGCGCTATGGGGTGGTAGAGTTTGATGAAAACTTCCGTGCAATCTCTATTGAAGAAAAACCGAAAGTGCCTAAATCCAATTTCGCAGTGCCGGGGCTTTATTTTTATGACAATTCTGTTGTTGACATTGCCAAAAATCTTGAACCAAGCGCCCGGGGAGAGTACGAAATAACCGATGTCAACAAACGTTACCTTATGGAAGGCCGCCTTAAAGTGGCTGTACTGGGGCGCGGAGTGGCCTGGCTCGATACCGGTACCCACAAATCGCTGATGCAGGCAGGGCAGTTCATTGAAGTCATCGAAGACCGGCAGGGGCTCAAAATCGGCTGTATTGAAGAAACGGCCTACGAAATGGGCTTTATTGATGCTGCCCAGCTCGAAAAAATTGCCCAGCGCTACCTGAAAAGCGGGTATGGAGAATACCTGCTGGGGCTTTTGAATTAACCACAAGATTAGCGGACCCTATTGTGCGCACAGGATATTAAACCGGAATATGGGAATAGCAGCAGATATTGTTCTCGTCGTCGTAGCCGCCTTTTTGGGCGCAATGATCATGCAACGCCTCAAGCAACCCCTGATTCTTGGATACATGCTTGCCGGGGTAGCCATTGGCCCTTACACCGGCGGCATTACGGTATCTGATGTGCATGAAATTGAGCTGCTTGCTGAAATTGGCGTGGCGCTGTTATTGTTTGGACTCGGCCTGGAGTTTTCTTTCAAAGAATTGATGCGGGTGCGCCGCATTGCCATTATTGGCGGTTTGAGCCAAATTGTGCTGACCATTCTTTACGGCTATTTCATTGGGTATCTGCTGGGGTGGAATTGGGTCACTTCCGTATGGCTGGGCGCCCTGATTTCCCTGTCCAGTACCATGGTTATCCTCAAAACCCTGTCTAACCAGGGCAACATGGGCACATTATCGAGCCGGGTCATGATCGGCATCCTGATTGTTCAGGACCTTGCCATCGTTCCCATGATGATCATCCTGCCCGAAATGAGTAACCTGGAAACCGGACTGCCTGCATTGGGGATGGCTGCCGTGAAAGCTGCTGTTTTTCTGGGCCTGATGGTATTGGCGGGTACCCGGATTTTTCCCTTACTGATGCGCATCGTAGCCGGATGGAATTCGCGCGAGCTGTTTTTGCTGACTATCGTAGCCATCGGATTGGGCATTGGATATGCCACCTACCTTTTTGGACTGTCTTTTGCTTTTGGCGCTTTTATTGCAGGAATGGTACTCAGCGAGTCAGACTACGGGCATCAGGCGCTGAGCGACATTACCCCGCTTCGGGATATTTTCGGCCTTTTGTTTTTTACCTCAATTGGCATGCTGATAGATCCGGTCTTTCTGCTTGAGAATTGGGGGAGTATTTTGTTGCTCGTTGGCCTGGTTGTTGTCGGAAAAGGGTTGATTTTTGGTTTGTTGCCCAGGTTTTTTGGCTATGGCAATGTCATTCCCATTGCGCTGGCTCTGACCATGTTTCAGATTGGCGAATTTGCCTTTGTGCTGGCACGGTCCGGCGTCAAAGACGGCACGCTTTCCAATGAGCAGTACTCACTGGTGCTGGCAGCCACTATTGTAACGATGATCATGACCCCATTTGTCTCCCGGCTTACCGGTCCTCTGTATGCTTTCCGGCGCCGCAGCTTGCCCGTTGAACCCCTGGAAACGCTTAACATCACCAGTAGCGACAAACTCAGAGACCACATCGTTGTTGCAGGTGGCGGGCGCGTGGGACGCTATGTCGGCGAGGTGTTGAAGCAACTCGAACTGCCTTTCATTGTCATGGAACACAACCACCGCCGCCTCGAAGAAGCAAAAGCTGCCGGACTGCCTCTGGTTTATGGCGATGCCGCCCAGCATGCAGTGCAGGAAGCAGCAGGAGTATCTCATGCGCGCCTGCTGATCATTACCGCACCTGGTTCGGTTACGGCCAAAGCCATTACCCGGCAAGCACGATCTCTCAATCCTGATTTGCACATTGTGGCAAGGGTGGAGAGCCTTGAACAGGTAGAAACTATGCGCCGTTTAGGCATCTACGAAGTCGTGCATCCTGAATTTGAAGCGAGCATCGAAATTACCCGTACCGCCCTCCAACACCTTGGTTTTTCTGCCAATGAAATTTATCAGCTGGCCGACGCCATGCGGAAGGATGCCAAAGAAAAAATGGGCTTGTCATAATCCCGGAACCGGCAAGGACGCTCATTCTGTATAAATACTTTCGCGTTCCACCATTTTGGGCAGGGACCCAAAATAGCCCAGTTTGATCTCTGCCATCCGTCGCCCTGCTTTTGCACAGTTTTCAAGGTTACGCCCATCAAGCCAGGCCGTCAGGTAGCCCGACCAGAACGCGTCACCTGCGCCGGTGGTGTCTTTTACCTGTACGGGTCTTGCCGGCAGGAACAGCTGTTCTTTGGTTGTAGCGGCTAAACAACCTTCTCCGCCCAGAGTGACGCAGACTTCTTTTGCGCCAAGGGCTAAAAAATGATTGGCTGCCTCATAAGGATCCTTCAGCGGATTGCCGTAAAGGCGTTCCCAGTCTACCTCGCTCACTTTTACCAAAGCTCCGTTGGCGCAATACGTGGCGACGACGGTTTGAGCCTGTTCGCGATCAGGCCATATT
>JABWAJ010000569.1 GCA_013361075.1 Saprospiraceae bacterium
AGGGTAGAAAGTAGAGGGTAGAAAGTAGAGGGTAGAAAGTAGAGGGTAGAAAGTAGAGGGTAGAAAGTAGAGGGTAGAAAGTAGAGGGTAGAAAGTAGAAAGTAGAGGGTAGAAATGATAAAACTGATGGCGAGAGAGGGTGACGTATTTTTTTTCATAGGATTAAAGAATTAAAGTGATTCTAAAAAGGTGATGAGTTGATTTTTTTCCTGTTCAGTCAGTTGTTCGTACGCTTCCCTGCTTTGGCTGCCTTCGCCGCCGTGCAGCAAAATGGCCGCTTCGATGCTGTGGGCCCGTCCGTCGTGGAGCAAAAAATATTGGCCGCCCTGCGAATTTTTGGAGAGCCCGAGGCCCCAGAGTGGTGGCGTTCGCCATTCTGATGTTGTGGCTGAACCTTCCGTATAACCATCGTCTAACCCAGGCCCCATGTCGTGCAGCAGCAAGTCGGTATAAGGAAAAAACACGCGGCCCGACAGGGCGGCGATCGTAGAAGGCCCGGTTTGCAGTGTAGGCACATGGCATTTGGCGCAGCCGATTTGTTCGAACAGCGTTTTTCCGGTGCTGACTTCGGTTCGATCTACTTCACGCGGAATGGGCGCTTTGAGGGTACGCAGGTAAAATACGACGTCGTGGATGGTTTGATTGCTGACTTCCGGATCCATGGTTTCACCGGAATAGGCATCAAATGGTTCAAATGTGGAAGTGATGCCGATGTCCTGATTATAGGCATTGACCGTTTGTTGCAGCAGGTCATAAACGGCGGCTTTTTTGCCGAAGCGGCCGATGTATTTGCCATCTTGTGAAACGGCATCCGAACGGGGGCTGAGGTAATTGGGCAGAGCCACCCAGTTTGGTCGCCCGCTGATGCCGTCTTCATCCAAATCATCGGGGTCGGCCAAAGCAAGCAAGGCTGCATCAGGCACGAGTTCCAGAAACCCCAGTCCGGTATTGGCGGGAGGCAATAGTTTGCTGAACGTAGCGCCTGCCGGCAATTGTTCCGGTGCGAAGCCGGGCAGGGCGCGGTGTTGGAGCTGGGGGCCGCCGAGATGGAGGAATTGGTTGCCCGTTTCATCCCGTTGTCCGAAGCGGGTAAGGGACGTGAACGGGTGGCCTTTCCCGTCTCCGGCGTGGCAGGTGCCGCAGCTGGTAGCAACAAAAACAGGGCCCAGGCCGGTAGCCGCTGTAAATATCTCGTCGTTGAAAGCAATGTCGCCGTTTAAAAAACGCTGATTTTCCTCCGGGGTCAGGCCTTCTAACGGGCCGTCCAAAAGTGCGGATTCTTCCGGCGCCAACGGAGCTGTTTTTTCGCAGGCTGCCAGCAGGAAGCAAGCAAAAAGAGTAATGGGAATAACTTTCAGGCTTTGCATCAGTACAAGTTTGATGCAAATATAAGGTAGATTTTAAAATAAATTTAGATTAGGCTAAAAATTTTTTAAACAATATCTTTTTCCAATTGTAATCAAGGTTTGCGCCGCTTACTTCTTCTTACTCGACTTCGCCTTCGGGTTAAACGCCAGACACTTGTCCACCCAAAACACCAGATCGGCATCCAGGTCAAAACCATCTGCTTCGATGAAGAGGTAGCCGGTCATGGGCCTGCCGCCGTGGATCATGCCGCTGGCCCCGGGGCGTTTGGTCAGTTCAGCCTCTTCGGCGGGGTCAATGCGGGCCATCAGGCCGTTTTTGTAGGTGCCAATGCACATTTTGTCGTTGACCATGAAGCAGTCGCCGCCGAACATTCTTTTTTGCTCGTAGGCTACTTTTTTTGCGGTAAGCACATCCGCGATGCGCTGGGCGGTGAAGTGGTTGTCCATATCGGGTGTTGGATTAATTTTGTTTTATATTTGGCGATAAATTACAACCTTCTGTTTACAAAAAAACAATTAAATGTCTAAAGAAAAGCAATACTTCGAGCCTGCTAAAGACCTGGCCCAATTTGGAAAAATTGGCGAATGGCAACCAGACCTGGCCAAAAAATTCTTCGATTATTACGGCAGTGCAACCGGCACGGAAGGCGCCCTGAGCCTGCGCGAAAAAGCCCTGATTGCTCTTGCAGTGGCTCATGCCCTGCAATGTCCTTACTGTATTGATGCTTATACCGATGAGTGCATGAAGCAGGGGGCCGACGAAGAGCAAATGATGGAAGCTGTTCATGTGACTGCTGCCATGAAAGCGGGAATAACACTGGTTTTTTCAACCCAAATGATGAAGCACGCAAAGGAAAAACTCATTTAAAAAGAGGCAAGCATGTCAATTCACCAGCGAACAAAATCCCTTTCTGCATCCGGAAATCAATTGTCGAATACCGCTTTTCAGCTTAAGGTACTGAATGGAAAGGAAATAACGGATGCTCGTTTCCCTGCTTTTGCAGATAGCCTGAAAGCATCAGGGATCAGTGTCCTAACCCCCTCGGGCATTGACATTTTCCAAATCAACATCGGCAAACTGTGCAACCAGACCTGCGCCCATTGCCATGTGGATGCAGGGCCGGATAAAAAGGCAGAAAACATGAGCCGCGAAACGCTCGAGATCTGCCTTGATATTCTCAGGCGGCACGATATTCCAACGGTGGATATTACCGGCGGTGCACCGGAAATGAATCCACATTTTCGCTGGTTTGTGGAAGAATGCCGAAAATTGGGCAAAAAAGTCATGGACCGATGCAACCTCACCATCATTGAGGCGAACAAAAAATACCACGACCTGCCGCAATGGTTTGCCGAAAATGAAGTCCATATTGTTTCGTCATTGCCACATTTTTCCAAAACCCGAACAGATGCCCAACGCGGCGACGGTGTTTTTGAGGATTCCATCGCTGCTTTGCAAAAACTGAATGCGGTGGGTTATGGACAGGAAGGCACCGGGCTGATCCTCGATTTGGTTTACAACCCATCCGGCGCTTTCCTGCCCGGATCGCAGGCTGGCTTGGAGAAAGAGTTCAAACAACACCTTAAGCGCCGGTTTGGCATTGAGTTCAACAACCTTTACGCCATCACAAACATGCCAATCTCCCGGTTTTTGGATTATCTCCTGGAGTCAGATAATTACGAATCGTATATGGAAACCTTAGTCAACGCCTTCAACCCGGCAACGGTGGCCAATGTGATGTGCCGGAATACCCTTTCCGTGAGTTGGGACGGTTACATGCACGACTGCGATTTTAACCAAATGCTGGGGTTGAGGGTGGCCGGAACGAGCACGCATATCCGGGAGTTTGATTTCAATGCATTGACGAATCGCGCTATTGTTTTGAACCAGCATTGTTATGGGTGCACGGCGGGTTCAGGGTCGAGTTGTGGAGGCGAAGTGGTTTGAGCCGCTGAGCGATAGCCTGATTATGGCCATCAAGGAATGGAAGTCGAAGGGGATGCCCGAAGGAGAGTTGGAAAGGCCCAAAAAGGTAATTCTTGATAAAGTGATACGACAAAACAGGTGCAAAAGGCTTGATTTGCCATTATTTGATTAAAAAAAATCACCATGGCAAAGAAAGTCTCTCTCCTCATTCATTTTATTGCAGCCTGTTTTTTGACGCCACTTGCTGCTCAAAACTACGAGGTTTACATCAGTGATGCTGTCAATTTTAACGTAGCACCCTGGAAAATCCTGAAGTACGACGAAGATGGGCAAAACGGGCAGGTTTTCATCACCGACCATTTGGCCTGGCCTCAGGATAT
>JABWAJ010000570.1 GCA_013361075.1 Saprospiraceae bacterium
GGCTTTTGAATGGAATATAGCGATAGGGCCGATCCTGGATGTCGGTAAAAAGAGAATCGGCACGGGTGCCCAGTTCATTCAGGTTGTTGTAAAGTTGATCATCTTTCAGCAACTTACCGAGCGAGCCATTTCCGGTATTGATGTTATCCACCAGACCAGAAACCCCTGCTAACGCTTTGTCGGCAGAAGCAACAGTCGTTTTTAAGCCGGCTATTGCAGCACTTAGTTCGGTTATAGTTTTTTTGATATCGGCTTCAGAAAGCTGCTTCATCGTGGAAGCTGCATTATCAATGGTGCTGCCAATCTGATCTTTTTTACCGGCCAGAGTTGCAGACAACTTGTTGAAATCGGCAAGTGTCCCATTGATTGAGCCCGACGAAGTGGCCAGTAAGCGATCTACACGGGCGGTTGCAGAATTCAGATTGGCCAGAGTCCCCTGCAGGTCACGCACGCTTTTGGCCAGTGGAGAATTGCTGTCCTCGCTCAACAACTGAGCGTTCAGGGAGTCAATAATTTCCTGGATGCCCACCTTAAGGATGTCCATATAGGCTTTGGCGTCGTCTTTGCCGAGCATGGATCCAAGCAGGCCGCGGTTTTCACCTTGAAGATAAGCACCGCTTGGTGCGCAATCTTCTCCTTTGCACGGGCGGTTATAAAAAAGATCTATCGCTTTGTCTCCCATAAAAGAAGTGCTCATAATCACTGCCCGGGTGTCTTTCGGGATTTGAATATCGCGATTCAGATCAAGGATTACCAGTACTTTTTTTTCCAGATCTTCCGGCATCAGCTCGATGCTGCCGACGCTTCCGACAGAAACACCATTGATGCGCACCGAAGTCCCTACCCGAAGTCCGTCAACAGCGGGGTAAATAACCTGATAGTAATTGGATTTAACGAGCAGGTTTTTGCCAAGAATGAATTTGTAGCCCCAAATACTCAGTGCAACAGCTACGAGGGCAAGGAAACCGATTTTTACTTCTTTGGAAATGGTCATTTTACAGACTTTAGAGATGTAAGATTTTAGACGATAGTCCCGCCGGGTAACGGGCGAGCAAAGGTAAAAAATTATTTTACGCCTGCTTCCCGCATGGCCTGTTCCAATGGCAGGCGCTGCCCATATTTATAGGCAACAATGAATGCATCCGGAAACCCCTTTGATTGTAGCACCATGCGGCCTTCATAGGCCTGGTAGTAGTTGGAAAAACCACAGGCAATGCATTTGTATGTTCCGTTTTCTTCTACAACTTCGAGCAAATAACCCGTATTCTTCCACTTTGGTTGTGAAGTGTCGAAAGCTTGCCGTGCAGCTGCTAATTGAACACAAAACTGGATGCCATTGACCGGAGTTCCGGCGGCAGCATCGTTTTCGTAAACAACAGCCTCCCGGTAGGGGGTAATCTCTGTATCATACACTGTAGCTGCACCAAAAACACGGGGCTGAGGCTCAACCTGAACAGGGGCGGCCCGCCTGGCAGGCGATTCATTGAAAACGGGTTGAACCGATTCTTTTTTTTGAACAGGCGGAGAGCCGGTTTGGGTTTTGGCATTACTGCTACCTTTGGGTTGTTCCCACACAGTGTATTCCGCAGAATTGGATGTTTGGGTTTTGCTTTCCGCAGACAAGTGAAAGTCGGGGATCTCCACCGCTTCTTTATATTCTGAAAAAGCGCTGAGGATGGCATTGGCTACCGTCATTTGCCCTTCCGGTGAAGTCAGGTACTGCTCTTCTTTGCTATTGCTGAGGTAGCCCGTTTCTATGAGGACGCTGGGCATGGCTGCATTGCGCAGGACCATAAACCCGGCCTGCCGAACACTCCGGCTTGGGCGTCCGGTTTGGGCAGCAAATGCTTTTTCAATGCGTTCAGCCAGCAGAATGCTTTGTTCAAGGTAAGCGCTTTGGGCCATACTGAACAGGATATGACTTTCAGGCGCATTCGGGTTGAAATCGTAATTTTTTTCGTAATCTGTTTCCAGCAGGATGGCTGAATTCTCCCGTTTGGCTACTTCTAAATTATGTTCGGCCCGATGCAACCCAAGTACATAAGTTTCGGATCCTTTAACTTCCGGCTTTCCGGGGATGAAATTGCAATGAATGGAAATGAACAGGTCAGCGTTGTTGCGATTGGCAATGGCTGCCCGCTCGTGCAGGGGAACAAAAATATCGGCATCGCGGGTCATAATGATGCGAATATCAGGATATTTTCGATGAATGCCGTCGGCCAGGTTGAGGGCAACGGCTAAAGCAATGTTCTTTTCATGGGAACTGCTGCCAAGACACCCCGGGTCATGACCTCCGTGGCCCGGATCAATAACTATCGTTTTTATCCGGTAGCCTGCCTTTCCAATTAGGGTTTCTTTGATAACTTTGCCCGGCTTAAAAGAAGCAGCTTCAATTTTATGGATTTCAGGAATGCGGATACGCGCTTCACCAAATCGCCTGATTCGGTTGCTTTCCGGCAACTCAGGTACAGCGGCGTCTGCTAAAGAAAAGTTAAACATGGAAAACAGAAGCGGCAGGATAAGCAGGATGATCGTTTGCTGATGAGCCGGTCGTATCGTCATAATATGAAAGACTGTTTCTGGGTTAGTTGACACAGGTTTAAGTCTGCTGGACTCAAATGTTAAATTAAATGGCAAAATTAACGCAAATCGCTACTTGAACGCTAAACTGATTCATATAATTTTATTGCTGGTGTTTCCGGCTTCCGCCTTGCTGGCTCAAACACCCGGGCGCGATACCTTGCCGCCGGTGTTGGCCTCTCCCGGAGACAGCTCCCGGACTGCGTTTAGCGATACCATTCCGCCGCCTGCCGACTCCCTGGTTGCTAATGTTAAGGAGTTTTCTCTTTCCAAAGACTCTCTTGATGCCCCTGTTGAATACGATGCCCGCGATTCCATGATTTATGACATTGCCGGGCAGAAAGTCCACCTGTTTGGCAATGCCAGTGTAAAATACCAAACAATTACCCTGGAAGCGGCGCACATTATTTTTGACTGGAAAACCAATATTGTAACTGCCGGAGGATTGCCCGACAGCCTCGGAAACCTGGCCGGATTTCCGAAATTTACAGAAGCAGAAAACGAATTTAATGCCAAACGCATGGAATACAATTTCCGTACCCGAAAAGGCATTATTTACGACGTTACTTCCCAGCAGGACGATATTGTCGTGCATGCTGCCCGGTCTAAATTTGTGGGCACTGCGCCGTCAACCGACACCACCCGGCAACGCAACGACATCATTTACAGCGAAGACGCCATTTTTACGACTTGTACTCACCCCGAGCCCCATTTTGGGATCAGAAGCTCCCGGCAGAAGGTCATTCCAAACAAATTGGTCGTAGTGGGGCCATCCAACCTCGAAATCATGAACGTGCCCACGCCGCTTTGGCTGCCATTTGGTTTTTTTCCGATCAACAAAGGCAGGCGCACGGGATTGTTGTTTCCGCGGGATTATGAATTTTCGCCGGCGTTGGGGTTTGGCATCAAAGAAATTGGTTGGTTTTTCCCGTTGGGGGATAATTTTAACCTCTCGGTTACCGGTAACATCTATCTTAAGGGTACCTGGGGCATTAACGCCCAGTCTCAGTACCGAAAGCGCTACAAATACTCGGGCAGTTTTAACCTGGGATTTGACTCCCGGCGTACGGAGAATCCGGAAGACGGAAG
>JABWAJ010000571.1 GCA_013361075.1 Saprospiraceae bacterium
AGGGTAGAGGGTAGAAGGTAGAGGGTAGAAGGTATAGGGTATAGGGTAGAAAGTATAGGGTTTGGTTTCCTTACTGAGTTAGGTGTGCTCTTTTAATGTTTGATAATGAAGTACTTAATTGAACCAATGACCAAAGCCAAAGAGCCGGTAACAATACATCAAATGACGGAATTACAAAAGGATAAGCTCGCCATCGCCATTCTCCTGCTCCTTTACGGCGTGGGCATTACGGCATTGTGGTTTGAGGTGCACCCCGATTTTATCCTGCTCACGCCGTTTAACCTGCTGATTTCAGCAGCATTATTGATTTGGCGCCATCCGGTAAAAGACCGCGCGATGTGGTCCTTTATTGGCCTCTGTTATGCCATAGGGTTTATCGTAGAGATGGCAGGTGTACAAACCGGGATGATCTTTGGGGAATACGAATATGGCATCGTACTGGGGCCAAAATTATTGGGGACGCCGCTGCTGATCGGGGTCAACTGGGTGATTTTGGTGTATGCCTCGGCCGTAACAGCGGATCGCTTTTTTGGGAAAATGCCCCGTTATCTGCGCACGGCACTGGCCGCAGCGGTGATGGTCGCACTGGATGTGCTTATTGAGCCGGTTGCGGTTGGTTTTGGCTTTTGGAGCTGGGCAGGGGGCGTCATTCCCCTGCAAAACTACCTGGCCTGGTACGTACTTGCTTTTCTATTGATTGCGTTGTTTTACCAACTGCACAGGCTGCAGGTTTTCAACAAAGTAGCCCTTGTGCTGTTGGTATTGCAGTTCTTGTTTTTTGGTATTTTAAATGCGTCGCTTTAGCGCTTATTCGGGAGTTCATAAAAATCTGCCATGGAAATACTGCTTTATGGTTTTGTTACGCTGGCAGCGGTCGCCGGTATGGAATTTGTCGCCTGGTTTGCCCATAAATACCTCATGCATGGAATTTTGTGGTCGTGGCACGAAGATCACCACAAACCCCACCATGAAAAGCACGGTTTTTTTGAAAAAAATGACCGCTTTTTCCTGGTGTTTGCCATACCCAGTGCTACTTGCTACATTCTCGGCTCTGCAACACCTCATTTCTGGCTTTTTTTCATTGGAGTCGGCATTTCCATTTACGGACTCATCTACTTTTTGATCCACGACGTTTACATCCACCAGCGGTTCAAGTGGTTCCGGCAATTGGACAACCGCTATTCCAGGGCTATTTTGCGGGCACATGGTGCCCATCATGCCCGCCAAACGAAAGAAGCGGGTGAATCTTTTGGTTTACTGCTCGTTGACGGGAAGTATTTCCGGAAACGCCGCGAAGGATAAGGGGCAAATTGGCAAGGAAAGCGTGTTTGCCCGGTTGCCTTTTGCTAATTTGCCCTTTTCTCTGACTACTCCCTCAAGTCCTCAATATGATACCCGGGGTATTTCGCCTTGTTGAAAGTGAAGTAACCGGCATCAAACGTTTTGTTTGGGGTTAACTTGGTAATGTTGAAAGTATAGCGCGATCCGTCTTTGGAAAAAGCTTTGATGCTGGCAACAGAAGCTGTTTTTTTCTCCACAGTCAGTCTGATTTTTGAGTATTCAGCATTGCGGTCGGTCGGTTTAAATTCGATTTGCTGCATCACTTTCCCGTTTTCGGTATATTCGTTGATCAGGGCGTAAATGAACCCGCCTTTTTCATAAAAACGAAACAATGCCTGTGGCGTCAGGATGCTGGCCTCTTCTTCTTTTGAAGGCATATTGTTGACTTGTACCTCCTTGTTTTTGGGCAACACCATCCAAATGGCTTTTCCGTCGCAAAGTACTTGCTGGGGCCCTAAATCCAGAAAGTATTTTTCACCCTGCTGGGCAATTTTGCCTTTCTGCACCTCTTTAGCCTGTTCGGCCAGTTCTATTTCAAGGTTAAAAGTTGCTTCCAGAGATTTATAGCTCTGGTAATTTTTTTTCACCTTGTCGAGAATGGCCTTTGCTGCGGGGTCATTGTCGCCCTTTTTGGTAAACTGGTTGGTTGGCTTTTGAGCAAAAATCCCTGCCGCACTCAGCAACAGAATCATAGGAAGCAAGATCATTTTTTTCATCGGAATACTATTTTTTTCGGGAAGCTTTCGCTTCGGTTATTGCACTACAAAAACGCAGCATTTGTGTCTTTATGCGTTTAGCACCAACGCAGGGATGTTAAAGTTTGTTTAATAAGGGTTGCACTTTGAATTGGCACGCAGCGTTTTCCGAAAGGGATTCGTTTGGAAAAAAATGATATTTGGTTGAATTAGTTGGTTCCTGCCCCGAAAAAGCACCACAAAAAGAGGCTTTGGTAAGGCTCAATAGTTGTATATTTGGGCCAACAGCATACCAATATGGATATTGTTTTACATCTCAATCGCGGAGAACAAGACCTCATCAGCGCCTGCATGCGGCGCGAAAGATGGGCTCAAAAGCTGTTGTACGAAGAAAACTACAGCAAAATGATGGCTGTATGTTTGCGCTATGCAAGCAGCTCCGATGATGCGATGGATATTCTGCACGAAGGTTTTATCAAGGTCTTCAGGCATATTTCGAAGTATCAACCCGGGACTTCTCTCGCGGCGTGGATGCGGAAAATAATGGTTAATACCGCAATTGATTATTACCGCAAAAACATTCGCCGCCGTACAGAAGATCTCGAACAGGCTTACGACCTCGGCACTACTGATGCAGATGCCATCAGCCAATGCTCCGAGCAAGAGATTCTGGAGGCGATACAGCAACTGTCTCCTGCATACAGAACCGTATTTAACCTGTACGTGGTGGAGGGATACTCCCACAAGGAAATTGCCGACATCCTTGATATTACGGAAAGTACTTCGCGCTCAAATTTAGTGAAAGCGCGATTAAAACTGAAAGCATTTCTGACTTCAAGAGCATATGGGTACGATGAAGAGGAACAAGGAATTTGACCGCAGCATTCGAGAAAAACTGGAAAACCTGGCTCCTGGTTTCAATGCCGGCTCCTGGGATAAATTAGAGAATCGCTTAGATTCCGAAGATGCTCAGAGTGAATGGGATGCACAGCTTTCTCAAAGACTCCGCCAGATAGAGCGGCCTTATAACCGTGCCTCCTGGCAGGCATTGGCCGAACGTCTGGATTTGGAAGAAAAGCGCCTGAATGGCATCTACAGCGCCAAAGCAAAAGAATTGCTGTTTATGGCACTCCTGCTTTGGTCGGTCACCCGGTTCCTGACTTTTCCTCCAATGCCTCAGGAACAGGCCTACAAACAAACACCCGGAGCGCCACTCCCGGCTGCTCCATACCATACCAATACCGGCCAACCTGCTTGTTCAACTACCCCATCTGATTTGCAAGCCGCCCTTTTTGCCGACAATGCAGCTACAAAAGCCTGGTCCAATCCTTCAGCACAGGAACAATTTTCTCCGAAGGCGACCGGATCAGCATCCGGACTTTCCCTGCTTTCGACTTTTGCAACAACGCCTCTGCTGAATGGCAGCCAGGGTATTGCGGATGGCCGGAGCACAGCCTTTCTTCCTGCTCCTGGCTTGCCACAGGTGGTGTCTCCTCTGGTTGATGCACCGGAAGTGTCCGGGGCTTTGCACCATTTTTTTGACGCCGGGTCGGTTTTGCCGCCTAATGCTTTGCTGGCGGAAGCAAGCCCTATTGCAACATCCGGAATGCCCGGGCTGCTTCCGGAACGCG
>JABWAJ010000572.1 GCA_013361075.1 Saprospiraceae bacterium
CAGGCTTGAATGCCAGAAAAACTGACGATTTGATCTTTATCCTGGCTTCAGGTTGGCTCCTCAGCTCGCCGCTGATTTTTGCCTGGTTTTCACGTCAAAAGTACAGGTGTATCTGGCTGATGTTCATTGTTTAACCTGCGCAAAGGTCCCTGAAAGGCAAAAATAGGCGCCTCACCCGCAACCCTGCCCACCGCGAGCCGATCCGCCTTTCGGGGCGCTGTATGGCGACTCCATACCACAAGGTTGTAGTTTCCAATGAAGTGCTGACAAGCTCGTTTCATAAATGGTGTGTCGAGTTTATTCACTGCTTTCATGCACTGCCTACGCTCGCCGGTATCAGGGTTGGGAGGTGTTCGCCTGCGCGCTTCATGCCCCTGGATTGTATCCGGAGTTATTCGTACGGTGGCTTAGTGCTGAATGAAGGGTGCGGCATACCGAAAAGGATAAGCAGCTTAACAGTTCACAGCCTGCTAATGGAGCCGAATGCCAAAAAGATGGGGCCCAACCGTAGGGTATGACACTGCGGAACGAGCAGGCATGTTTAAGGAAATTTGCTAATCAAATACCCGTGACTTATTGCCAGCTCTTCTTTTGAGTAAGCTTGTAAAAAGGTTCGGTGAATCCGTTCTTGTCCCACTTGTTCCTGAGATCCGGGCCGTACATTTTCTTCAGTTATGGGGATGCCCAATTCCTGATACATTTGCTTGTAGGCTTTGAATCGCAAGCGATTCTGAGGCTGAATGGAGTTGTCAATAATTTGCCAGGCCTGTTCACTGAACCGCAAAAAATGATAAATGGTAATTGATTTATCAAAATGTGCAAAATGATCAGACATGTCAATGAATTTGTTTGTCTCCATACCGGCGCAAGTATTCAATATGGTCTTTAGCATGCTGGATTTTATACCCAAAATGTTCATCAGTAAGGTCTACGCCTTTCGTTATGTACTTTTGAAATAAAAAATTCAAGTGCTGCCGATATGGCATGAAAGAAATAATTTTTTGAACACATGCCTTGGCAATCCATTTTATCATAACTTAATGATTATTTTTTGAGTCTGATGTATCTACCTATTATCTGCTCCTGAAAATCTTCCGCACTGTCAAAATTGCACACTTGTTGCAATTTTTGATCGCGCCTGGATCAAGGTTGCGGTCTCAAGCTATTATAAAAAAACGCACCTAATCTTTGTTAAGGAATTGTAGCGCTCTTCTATTCTATTTTTGGAATCAGTGCTACCTACCGTATTCACTCATTTGTTCTTGTTCTTTCAGCTCCCCGCCATCCAAATACCCTTTCAAGCCATCGCCCATCAAAACCCACAGCAAAAGGACCTGCAAGGCGACCAGCAGCGCGTATCCGGGATAGAAAGACGCATCTGCGCCGAAGAAAGCAACCAGCGAAAAACACAACCCGATTGCAAAAAAGCCAATTGCTATTTTTCTAACCCGCCATCGGGCGAGCAATCCGAAAGCGAGGATTGGTCCGATAGCTGGCAGCATCCGGAAATTCCCCGTTTCATACACGAACCAGGTTTTAAAAAAAGATGGTAGAACAATCGTGATGAGCACGATTAAAATAGTTGCTGAGGCCACCGCAACAAGTGGTTTGTAATTAAATTCCGGCATAAAAATTTTGTTACAGGATTACAGGATTGACAATAGCCGATGCTGCACATCATCCATGGTCAATCCTGTCATCGTCAATCATCAATTCGCCATCACAAGGCCCAGCTTCTTCCATTTTTCACCTCTGCTATCGGATAACAGCCGACATACTGCCCCGGAACGGGGTCGTAGTTGAGGATATTCATGGCTACTTCTTTGGAAGAGAAATAGCCGGCGATGGTCATTTCTTTGAATTTCAGGATAAATGGCAGTTTTTCTGCAAGTTCTGCCCGGGTCAGGGGCTTCACCAAAGCACGGGCAGCCACATCCAGCTTGTTCATGTATTCCAGTTGCTGTTCGGCGTCGCATTGGCCAAAAGGTTTGCCATACGTACTTTGGCAATCTGCCTCAAACTGGGCAAACCCATCCCTGAATTTTTGCTGTCCTTTTTCGTCGGTGCATTCGGCCAGCAGCACATCGATGTATTCGTGTACAAAAACGTCGGTAGCCCCCGGCGATTCCTTGGTGTAAGGCAGGATTTGTTCGGACATGGCAGCCACGGTCAGGCCCTGCTCTTTGGTGAAAAACATGGGTTGCCACTTGCTCAGATCCACCTTTTGGCGTGCCTGACAACCCTGCATGATGGCACCCAGCACCGAAGCGGACACGGCATAGCCCGTCATGAGGGCAGTCGCTTTGATTACTTCTCTTCTGGTCATTTTTATAAGCTTAAGGGGGTGTGTAAAGAGGCAAAAGGCAAAGAGTAAAGGGCAATTTTGTTTTGAAAAACTTGATGTTCTCGTAATTTTTCCTGATTTGATTGCAAAAACATCAAGCTTTACGAAATTATTGCTTTTTGCCTTTTGCACCTTGCACCTTATTACACAACCCCGATGATTCAATGAGCAGACGTCAGTTATCTAAAATCTAACGTCTAAAATCTAACGTCTTAAAAATTACAGATTCCCTTTCTTCAGTTCCTCCACTGCATGGTTGGCGGCGCGTGCTGTCAGGGCCATGTAGGTCAGCGAAGGATTCTGGCAGGCGGAAGAAGTCATGCACGAGCCGTCTGTTACAAAAACATTGGAGGCAGCATGCACCTGGTTCCAGCCGTTCAGCACGGAAGTTTTCGGGTCGCGACCCATGCGGGCAGTGCCCATCTCGTGGATGGCCAAACCCGGCCATGAACCGTCGTCAAATACTCTGATGTCTTTGAATCCGGAAGCTTCCAGCATTTCGGCAGCAGCAATTTTGATGTCTTCGCGCATGGCCATTTCATTGGCTTTGAATTCGGCATCAATGGTGAGGGTGGGTTGCCCCCATTTGTCGCGCACCTCCTGGTTCAGCGTCACCCGGTTGTCTTCATACGGCAGGCATTCCCCAAAGCCGGTAATGCCCATTTTCCAGGGACCTGGTTGGAGGAGCGCTTCTTTGAAGCCTTTGCCCAGTGCCATATCCAGCTCTTTGATGCCGCGCATCCAGTTTTGCCTGCTGGCACCACCCTGGTAGCCATAGCCGCGCACGAAATCCTTTTGTTTGGTCTTTTCGTCAATGTTGCGGAAGCGCGGGATGTAGATCCCGTTGGGCCGGCGTCCTTTGTGGTATTGATCTTCAAAACCTTCATAAGCGCCTTCTGCCCCGCAGCGGAAGTGGTGGTCCATCAGGTAGCGTCCCAATACACCACTGTCGTTGCCAAACCCGTTGGGGAAGCGGCTGGAAATAGAATTGAGTAAAATAAAGGTAGAGCCCAGCGTGGAGGCACAACTGAATATGATGCGTGCGAAATACTCCTTTGTTTCATTTGTTTCCGCGTCAATGATGCGCACGCCGACGGCTTTATTTTTTTTCTCATCGAAAATGATGGAATTAACAATCGAATTGGGGCGCAAAGTCATGTTGCCCGTTGCTTCGGCAGCAGGCAAGGTTGAAGCGTTGCTGCTGAAATAAGCGCCAAACGGACACCCCCGGATGCAACGGTTGCGATACTGGCATTGTCCGCGGCCATTGTGGGCCTGCGACAGGTTGGCTACCCGGCCGATGGTGACGATGCGGTCGG
>JABWAJ010000573.1 GCA_013361075.1 Saprospiraceae bacterium
GACGTTTTCGTTGCCAAAAGTCAGCGAAGCCAGATATAAGGCCAGTCCTGCATACAAGAGCGCAAACAGGACCACTATGGCAATATGGGCCACATTAAAAATACCCTGGAAAATGGCACCAATGGCTAAGCTGATGTTCAGCATCGGAATCATGGCCGTAGTAGAGGTCAGTTCCATCCCTGGCATCTGGCTCATGACCGCCGGAATAATGATGACCATCATGAGCGGTGATACATAACTTTGAGCTTCTTTGTAGGAATTTGCCAGCAGCACAACCGCGATGCTGATGGCCGCCATGAAAGCAGTAGCCAGCACAATGATGAGCGCCATCCAGGCCCAGCCTTCGGGGCCAATCGGCAGGGAAAAAGCTGCGCCTGCTTTACCGTCGCTAAGGAGTTGCACCTGAATGTACATGGCAACAAGTAAACTCAGCACGTTCATGGTGGCTGAAACCAAGCCAACGACATAGGTGGCTAAAAACTTGCCAGCAATGATTTCCCGGACTTTGATTGGTGTAGTAAACAGGGTTTGCAGTGTCCTTCTTTCCTTTTCCCCCGCAGTAATGTCAATAGCAATATATATGCAGCCGGGAAAAATGAACAAAAGCAACAGCATAGGTAAAAAACGGCCCATGATTTTTCCGACGACGCGTTCCTGAGGGGCAATGTTTTGCTCGCGCAGGTCAATCGGTTTGACAAAGCCCTGGGGCAATTCTTTTTGCTGTAAACGGGCCAGCAGCAAATTTTGGTTGAGTTCCTCAATGCTGGTTTTTATTGCCTCAACGCGACCTTCCAGCAGGTCTTTTGATGAATCGTAGTAGAGGGTCACGGCAGCCGAACGGTTGCTGTCTAAGCTACTCTGGTAGCCATCGGCGACCAATACCCCGATGGTGTTGGTCATGGTATCGAGCGCTGTAGGCTCAAAAGATTCAAGTTTTACATCGAGCGTAGCATTCTTTTTTAATAAATCGAAAATTGGCGTGCTTTCGGCCTTTGGGTTCAGCAGCACCGTTACTTTTTCGGTATTGAGTCTTTCTCCCTGGTTTTTGCCCACAAATCCAATCAGCGTAAACATAACCGGGTAGAGAAAAAAAGGCATCAGAATGACGAGGAAGAGCATGCGTTTGTCGCGCAGTACTTCCAGGGTTTCTTTGCGAAAGATGGTTCCTATGATATGACTTCTCATCGAGATCAGGCATTTACAAGTTGAAAAAATGAGTCTGCTAGTGTGTTTTTTCCGGTTTGGGCATTCAGGTCGCCTGGCGTTCCGGAGAAAACCAGCCGGCCTGCATGGATGACCAGCACCTTGTCGCACAGGCGTTCAATTTCATCAAGGTGATGGGTGGAAAAAATCACTGCTTTGCCTTCTTCTTTTGCCATGCTGCGAATGAATTGAAGGATGAATTCGCTGGCCATGATGTCGAGGCCGGTGGTGGGTTCGTCAAGGATAACGACTTTCGGGTCGTGCACGAGTGTTCGGGCAATGGAAACCCGTTGTTTTTGACCGGTGGAGAGCTTTTCGCAAAAGCGATTTCCGAATGCGTTGATGTGAAATGCGTCCATCAGGTGTGCAACCCGGCTTTTCAGCGTTGTTTCCGGTACTTCATAAAGCCTGCCGAAATAATTCAGCAACTCAATCGGTTTGAGGCGTCGGTACAAGTCCATATCGCCGGTTAAAAAACCCAGTCCTTTCCGCGCCTCCTGCTGGGCGTGCTGCATGGAGTGGCCATCTACAAAGGCTTCTCCCTCAGTAGGGGTGAGCAAGCCGGATAACATGCGCAGGGTCGTTGTTTTTCCTGCACCGTTTGGCCCCAGCATCCCTACAATTTCTCCTGCTTCTACTTGAAAAGAGACATCGCGCGCTGCCCATAAACTGCCGAAATCCTTCGAGAGTCCCCGGGCTTCAATTAGTGCTTGCATAATCTGGTTGGTATTTTTGTTTGCACAGCAAGATATTACCCGGGCAGGCTGTGACCGTTTTATTACGACAAACGGCGGTCTTTTGCAGACTTGTGTTGTTGTTGAGCCTTCTGTGCGGATTTTTTATGGATGAAGAATCACTTTTTCTACCCTTTTCCCAACCTTAACAAAATACATGCCTGAAGCCAGTTCGGGTAAGTTTATCTCCATGCCGGAATGCAAGATGAAAAATTTTCTGAAAACAACGTGTCCGAGCGCGTTGTAAATCATGACATCACCTGGCTCGGCAACTGCATCCGGGAAATTCAGGTATAGCTGTCTGCCCGCCGGATTCGGGAAAACGGAAAAAGGAGTATTCAATATTTGTTCAGATTTTTGAATGCATTGAATGTTGTCATTCAGTAGTCCCGGCCGGTATAAAGCCAGAACGGTATTCATCCATTGACCTTGTTCTTTGGTAAACATGACCATACACGGGTCATCTACATAGTCCATATAATTCATGTACATATTCGAGTTGCCGCAAGATTGTTGGGGAGAGTCAGGACAGCCATAATAGTAAAAGAATTGGCCGGGGGTATCTGAAATCCCATCATCATCATCGCAGGAAGGCGGAATTTGGTCGCCCCAGGTATGTCTCAGCCCGAGGTAATGGCCAACTTCATGCACCCCAACCCTGCCCAAACTCCAGCTTTCAGAGTTGTTTTTTCCAAACGCCGCCAGAGAAATAACTACACCTGAATTGGCCGGGGTTTCATTCCAGGGGAAAGAGGAATATCCGGTAACAGCAAGACTACCGGGTTCAGGAGTATTGTCGGCGACCCAAATATTGAGGTACCGTTCAGTATCCCAGGCATCACTGCCGCCCAGAGCGGAATAATAAATCAGATCCGGTTTGCTCGCTATACCGGAAATGTCAGTATGTTTCCGAATGATGCCATTTGCAGGGCTTCCGTCAGGAGCTTCCCCGGCCAGGCAAAAATGGATGCCAGGGTTCCCAATCAGTGTTTTAAATTCATCGGGAACCTGGCCAAGGTCTGGGTTTTCAGCGTTAAAATCGGCGTTCAGTCGTTCGATTTGTGACCAGATTCTGGCATCATCTATATTTTCTTCGGGTTTGTTCCAAAGGATATGGACGACGACAGGGATGGTGACCGGCGAGCGGGAGGTAATCCAGCCATCCTGGACAGTTGCTTTTGCCATGCGGGCCTCAAAATCCCGTTTGCGTTCCTGTAGGTTTGCTTCTGAATTTGCAGGCTCCCATTCCGGTGAGTTGCCGCACACCGAATGCCATTGGGCATGAACGTTTTTTGAGAAAAAGCTAAAACTGATCAGAGAGATAAGTGCTATTTTTTTCATACCACCGGGTGTTTGACAGGTGAGAAAATATGCGGAAGCCATGGCTCCGGATTATCGGATTAGGTGGATACGAAAATAGGACCTGAATGGTAAGGCAAGCGTTAACTGATCGTTATTGTTTGTTTAGAAATTCATAAGGTTGGTGTAAATGACGGACGGCTGTTGCCCAAATGGTCTTTCAGCGTGTATTCGTAGTGCCAGGCCGTTCCGTTGGGCACAAGGCGCCCCTTTTCGTGATAAACGGCTTCCAGCGCAGCGCCATTGTATTCAATGCCGGAAATGTAGTTGGAAGCGCTGCTTAGCAGGTAGTATTCTGCCAGGCTTACAATTCCAGCTGCTACCGGATTTTGATTGCAAGCTTTCAATAACCATATCCGCAA
>JABWAJ010000574.1 GCA_013361075.1 Saprospiraceae bacterium
TAAATGCTTTTGTGGCAACATGATCCTGATGATTTTACCGCATCGTTTTTAAAGTAACAGGAGTCATTTCGAATTTTTTTAAATTCGGAATGACTCCTGTTTTCATAGATGGGGTAAAAATACGCATTCAGACCCAAACGATCCAATGCTTACATCCGGACGACCTGTTTTGTCTGCACACCCGAAGGCGTGGTTAGAACGCAGAGGTAAATGCCCGCCGGAATCTGATCTGACGAAAATTCAAGGCGGTGGATGCCGGCGTCCATGTATTGGTTGTTTACAATAGAAAGCACCATTTTCCCATTCACATCAGTCAGTTTCAGGTCAACTACGGCAGCTTCATTCAATTCGTACCGGACAACAGCAGATACCTGCATGGGGTTGGGATAAACCTCGAAGTTCACAGGCAGGAGGGGGCTTTTTGCCGGTGCAATTGGTTTGACTTTAGCAGCAGCTTCCTCAATCGCAGGAGTCAGTACAACCGGCGAACTGCTATTGGCAAACGGTGCGTCATTTTTTGCAAAACGCCCCTGGTCTTCACTTTGGAAGGGTGCCGCTCCATTGCAATCAAAGTTCGTGGCCCTGAAATTAGCACCGCTTCGTACTTCAAATCCTTCCTGCAGGATTACTTCGTTGCCGCCATTGTACACAACATAACTAACCGAACCACTGATCTGCCGATTGGAAGTGACGGTGTTCGATGCGTAAAAAGTCGGAGCGCCGATGGTCACATCCTGGGAAATGACAATGTCGTTCTGACAGGCCGGCTGCAGCCAATCGTTCAGCCTGCGGTTGGCATTGGCAGCATCCCAGGAAACGTCGAAACGGCCGTAGAAGGACTCCTGATCATCGCAAATGTTGCCGGTGTCGCCACCATGGAGTTGCCCGATTACCCGGTGGTTGTTGTCAAAAATCACTGAACCTGAGGAGCCAGGCTGCATACCGCCACGGTCAAAATCAATTCTCCAGTGCGTATTGGGCGGGGTAGTTACGCCATTGTTCCAGTTGATGCTTCCGCCAAAATTGGTAATCGCGTCATCATCAAAGCTGATTTTTTTTACGTCGCCTCTCGGATGGTGAATACCGGTTGCGTTTGGCGACAAAGCTGTACTGGTCGTCCAGCCGAGGTAAACCATGCCCTGCCCTGCATCAAGATAAGGATCCTCTGTCAGGCGAAACAGGGCAAAATCGGTTGCTTCCCGGTTGGCAACCAGGATCGCTCCGGTTGTGGAAACGTAGTTGGTTGGCTCTTCTTCGGGGTTATCACAGTCCGGGCTTTCATAAAACCACCAAAACGACCAGGTGGAAGCGTTCGGGTTGGTATTGGCATCCAAAGTGCCCAGGCAGTGGTGCGCTGTGAGGAAATAAGGTGTATAATCTACCAGGGTGTTGTTCAGCATGGCACCAGAGCAAATGCGGGATCCGCCTACAACGATCAGCGCAACCGCCCTTTTTTCAAACTGCCAGTTATCGCCTTCATCGCAGTTGATGTTGATATGACATTCATCTGAATCCTCAAAAGCTTTTTCATTGGTTATCCGGATGTGGCGATAACCGTGTACAACCTGGGAGATGGACAATTCTGCAGGAGCATCTACTTTTGCGGGTTCATGGTATTCGAGGATGATTTTATCGCCGTAAACAAGCCCGGTTGCATAGCCAATGCTTTCGCCGCGGGGCGAATTGTTGTTTCGGGAAGTAAAACCTCCGATGACATGGGTCTGCGCTGCGTTGTACAGGTAGAGGGTTGCCCCGGAAGGCAACCAAAATGCGTCATACAGCAGATTGATCGACTTCGCTCCGGTGGATTGTATGCCCAGGCGCCACAGGCGACTCCCATCGGGAAGTACTGACCACGTACCCGAATTTTCCATGGTAAAGCCTGCATCCATAGGATACCCGAAACGCATGGGGAGCCCGTTGGCTTCATCGGTTAAGTCTTCTTTTTTTATCTTATCGAGTTGGATGGCAGGCATGGTTATGGTTTCAACAGCCCCTTTTACAGGCTCCTTCCATGACCGCGGTGTGCCTCCAATGCTGATTTGTGCCCACATTGAACTACCTGAAATCAGGAAGGCCATCAGGACAATATAGTGTTTCATGATTGTTGTTTTTTGAGATGGAATGATGAGATTAAAGAGGTTGGTAAAAGACATTAGATCTTGAATTTTCAGGAACCGAAAGGCCGATGGGTGAAATCCGGGATCTAATGTCTTTCACTTTGTCTTTACTTCTTACTGCCTTCCAATTTTTCTATCCTTTGGATCAATTCAAGCATATTGGCGTTGGCGTTATCCAAACGAGTACGTAAGTCGGTGTTTTGTTTTTCAGTTTCGATGGCGTAGAGGGTTAGCTGCTCTACTTTTTCTAAAAGCAGCCGCTGCATTTCGCCCACTTCCACACCACCTTGTGCGCTTACTTCTGCAGCGCTCGGAATACCCGGCAGGTGACCTTTTTCCTGAATGTGCTGCTGAACGGCTTTCAGGCTGGGCAATTCGTAATTTGCTTCAAAAACGTAGTCCGGCCAGGAGGCTGAGTTGCGAACGCGCAATTCTTCACAGATGACACGGCCATCAACGGCTAAAGTATACCCGGCAGGAATTTCGGCTAAGGTTACGCCAATTCCAACACGTTGATTGGTTAAATCTGCCACCAGGGTTTCGGTGCCTGCACCTCCCATATAAATGCGGCGGGTACTGCGCGTACCGGGTGCATTTATGGCATTGTATCCGGCAAGATAAAGGCCGTCAGCATCCCACCCCTGATAGGTACCAACGAGGTCGGCTTCCCGGCCATCCTCACTTCTGCCGTGTACGACTGCATCAAAACCATGTACTTTCATGTTGCCAATGACTTCGAAGCGATCTGTCGGTGCAATACCTTGATTGCCAACAATCACACTGTTTCCGAACGCACCAAGGTATACATTGTCTGTATTGGAATGTATGTAAAGCGGGCCATTGTTGCTATTCAGGTCGAGGGCAGCGCCGTCGGTGCGGAGTTCGACAAAGCGACCCGGGTCTCCCGGCGTACTGAGCCGCAAGCGGTTGCCACTGGCATGCAGGGCTACTTGTGGGGCAATGCCAAAACCATATGCACCTTCTGATCGGAAGACCATGTCGCCACCCGGGGTTTTGTTGATGATTTCCAGATTCGTGTTGCCAGGTTTGGTGAAGCCAAAAATCCCGACCTGACCATTATCACTTTCGAGGCGCAGGTAATTAGAGTTGATGCCACTGAGCAGCAGATTTTGTCCGTCTTTGCGAAAGTAACCATCACCCTCGACATGGAGACGGGCAATGGGGGCATCCGTTCCAATGCCAAAATTACCCCCAAGAATGTAGGAATTTAAGCCATTTAAACCAAATTGTGCACCAATGTCACTGGTGCCATCGCCGTTAAATAAACGCAGACCTTTGGATCCCGTGAAATTGCTGTTGCGATAGTGGGAAAACCAACCTTCGTCGCCCGGGGCAACAAGGAACAGGCTGGCGTCGAAATAATTGGCAGCACCAGAAGTGTTGAAGAAATAGCTGGCTCCGAGGCCGGTGGAATGATTGATTTTGATCAGTTCGCTCAAAGTAGATGGAACGATCAGTTCCATTTTTCCGCCATTAATCAGTACTTTGGTATCGGGGTCGGTAACAG
>JABWAJ010000036.1 GCA_013361075.1 Saprospiraceae bacterium
AAGCATTGAGTTGGATGGTAAGGGGCCAGGCGTGCGCCTTGCCTATGATCTCAAGCGTCCAGGGAAATTCGCCCATGGTTGTGCTGACCACATCCACATCATTGGCGGTCAAGTAAGGCAGTTCATTGCCGTTCGCATCGGTCACAATCGGCCATTCGCTATATCCCAGCGCCTGCGCGTTGTCGGGCAGAGATGCGGATTTGAATCGCCCCACCAAAATATATCCATCATCCGTCTCGATGACTTGATCCAGCAGGAATCCATCAGCAGGCGTATCTGTCCCGGTGGGGATGTCGATCACAGGAGCAATGTTCAAGTCTGAAGAGGCGGGTACAAATCGCAGTGGGATTTCCCAGTTTTCAGGCGCTGTCCCGGGCAAGGTATCCTGAATGCACTCCAACAAAAATGTTGCTTCGTTGACATTTTGGGGTACAGGGGAATATGTCATGCGTGTTTCCCAGCGACCTTCTGCGCTGATCCCGCCGCTGCCCGTTTGAGGGCGCAGGAGAGAGCCGTCTGGCAGGCGAATGTCTGCATTGGCGTAACAGCCCGGCATGTCCTCCTGATGCGAACGCATCTCCCAAGTCACACCTTCAATCGTGTACACGATCACAGTCTTGTTGAACGCTAAAGTGGCTTGTTCCACAGTGAGTGTGATGCCTTCGCGGGTGACGGAAACAGGCTCTGCCAACACACGCAACGGCGCGGTTTGATCCACAAGCCCCACGCCGGGGATGTAGCCAAGCGAACGCCCAACGGCATACACAACACCAGAGAGGAATGCAAAAGCAAGGACAAAAAGGGGTTGTACCTTTCTCAGGATAAAGGCGGCTCCTGGAAAAAAGTCAGCAATGATTTCAATACTACGGTTCGGCCGTTCTACTTTTCCCGCATGGTAGTCGACCCCCAAAATGACAGCATTGTCATGAAATGCGGGCTTAACATGATCATTTCTGAGGACCGGGGTGACCGTTTCCGCGCCATTGACGGTACTGTGCATTCCGATATTCACGACATCTGGATTGATCCGAACAATACCAAACACCTCATTATTGGCACCGACGGTGGCGCTTACGAATCTTTTGATCGCGGCAACACCTTCAAAATGTGGATGAACCTGCCCGTTTCGCAATTCTATCACGTAAGCCTCGACGACGAACGCCCGTTCAATGTTTATGGCGGGTTACAGGACAATGGCTCGTGGTATGGCCCGTCGCGCAAAACAGGGGGCATTACCAACTCGGATTGGAAAAACTCTTTTGGCGGCGACGGTTTTTACTCTTTCCGGCACCCAACAAAAAAGGAATTCATTTTCAGTGAATATCAGGGGGGTAATTTGGTGCGATACAACACCAAAACCGGGATGCCCAAAGAAATCAAGCCCTATCCTGCCGTTGGAGAAGCGGAATTTAGATTCAACTGGAATACCCCCATCCACCTCAGCCCAACCAATACAGACCGCATGTATTTTGCTTCACAATACCTCTTCATGTCAACCGATATGGGAGATTCCTGGAAGCGCATTTCGCCGGATCTGACGACTAACAACCCGGAAAAGCAAAAACAAAAGCAATCGGGCGGCTTAACGATTGACAATTCAACCGCTGAAAATCACTGTACCATTTATGCTGTCGCTGAGGCTTACCGCGACGGCAATGTCGTTTGGGCCGGTACTGACGACGGTAATCTCCAGGTAACTGCCAATGCCGGGGCCTCCTGGAGCAATGTAACGGGCAATATTGCAGGCCTTCCGGCCAATACCTGGGTGAGTTTCATCGAGCCGGGGCGTTTTGATAAAAATACAGCTTTTGCCACGTTCGACGGACACCGTACCGGCGACATGAAAACGTATGTGTACAAAACCACCGACCTCGGCAAGACCTGGAAAAGTTTGGCGACGCCTCAAATTGAAGGGTACGCATACTGCATCCGTCAGGACCTGATGAACCCGGAATTGCTGTTTCTGGGTACGGAGTTTGGTTTGTACATTTCAGTAGATGGCGGTGCCAACTGGGCGCGTTTTGAAAACAACCTGCCCAAAGTCGCCGTTCACGACATGGCCATTCACCCGCGGGATCCTTCGCTGGTGCTGGCAACGCATGGCCGCGGCATTATCATTCTGGATGACATTACCCCGCTGCGTCAACTGAGCACCGAGGTCATGAAATCGCCATTGCACTTCTTTGAACTGGCACCAACCGTGCTGCGCGACCCCGGTGCCGGCAGCAACTGGTTTGGTGGCTCCGGAAATTTTGTTGCCGGCAACCCGCCTGCCGCAGCACAAATCGCCTACTACATGTCGAAACGGCACACGTTCGGCAAAATGGACATTGAAATCTGGAAAGATGGCAAACTCCTCCGTACCATTCCGGCTGGAAAATCGGCAGGTATCAATGTGGTGGAAATGCCTACTGCGATGGAAAAACCAAAAGCGCCGCCCACCAATAACCGCATGGCCTTGTTTGGTTCGCTTTTTGGGCCAAACCTCGAAGCAGGCAAATACGATGTTAAAGTCATCAAAGGGAAGGACACTTATACCAGTAGTTTTTCGCTGGTGAACGACCCTGAATCTGCTTATTCCGAAGCCGAGCGCAAGGTGCAGCGTGAAACAACCATGAACCTGTACAACCGGTCGGAACAATTGGCTTATATCTACCACGTTTTTGGCGATATAGAAAAGAAAGCTGGCGCAATCAGCGGGACCGCAAAAGGCAAGTTGAAAAAAACGCTGGACCAGCTGATTCAAAAAGCCAAAACCGGCAAAGATACCCTCGTAGCCCTTGGCGGCGATTTTTACGTGGATGAAGATGAACGACTGGGAGAGCGGATCTCAGACTTGTATCGCCAGGTGAGCGTTTATCCGGGCCAACCTTCAGCTTCCCAATTGATGCGCACGACGAGGTTAGACGCAGAAATGAATGCGCTGCAAAAGCGGTTTGATGCCTTTCTGAGTAAAGACCTTGCTGAGGCAAACAAAGCATTGGCAGCTGCCAAAATTCCGACGATCACCTACAATACCTTTGAGGCCTTTAAGGCCCTCGATTCGGGTGGAAGCAGCAAAGATGGCGGGCAGTTGTACTTTGATGAAAATTTGATGTACAAAGGGCTGACACGGTCCGGAATGGGCCAGTTCTGGTTTTTAAGCTGGTTGAATTTATGATAACAAAGGGTCAATTGCACATGCCGCAACCTTTATGTTGGGGCATGTGCAATTAATCAGATTTGCTGTGGCAACAACCGGTTCATTTGCATTTGTTTGGAAAATTGCCTATTTCCTGAAGATTTACAGCATGGACAAATCATAAACGGTAAGTTGACAATTCTAAATCCGTTTATAGCCTAAACCCTCAAATTTTCCTATCTTTCCGCCCTATTTCCAACACAATGATTCAAGTTTTTGTAACAGGAGGCACCTTCGATAAGGAGTACAATTACATCACCGGCGAGTTGTATTTCAAAGATACCCATTTGCAGGAGATGTTTGAGTTGGGGCGTTGTACTGTCGACATTGACATCAAGACCCTGATGATGGTAGACAGTCTGGAAATGACGGATGCCGACCGGGAGATCATGACCCACAATTGTCGGCGCTCCGGAACCAATAAAATTCTCATCACCCACGGCACGGACGGCATTGTAGATACTGCCGGACACCTTCATCAGGCAAACATTGAAGGCAAAACCATCGTTCTCACCGGTGCCATGATTCCGTATGCCTTTGGCACTTCTTCTGATGGTTTTTTTAACCTTGGCAGCGCGCTGGCTTTTGTTCAAACTTTGCCACCTGGCGTTTATGTGGTGATGAATGGCCGTTATTTCGACTGGAATAATGTGGTGAAGAATAAAAAAACCGGGCTGTTCGAAGAACGGGGCTAAGCCAGAACGGGTTAGAAAAACTCCCCCGGATATTTCAAAAGGCAATGGTTGAAATTGGGCTGTTTTACAGCAATTTGCATCGTTCAATTTTTAGTCAGTTCCGAACCTGTTTCGTGTGTACAACTTTTTAATATGAAAAACTCCCTTTTTGCATGCCTTCTGGTGTGTGGGTTTTCCCTGAGTGCCCAACCTGCACTTCCTGAATTTCAAACGACCAAAACGGAAGTAGAAGCGCATCTTCGCTTTCTGGCTTCAGATGCCCTGCAGGGCCGTCGCACGGGTGCACCTGGAAATAACATTGCTGCCCAATACATTGCTGCTCATCTGGAAGCTTATGGCTTTCAGAAGGTTCCGGGTGCTTCGGGGTATTTTCAGCCCATACCTTTTGAAGCGGTGAAGCCACCATCCAAAGGTCAGTTGGTTCTGGGAAAATCGATTTTTATGCAGGGCGAAGAGTTGCTGATCCTTTCCGGCGAAGCAGCTGTACTCAATTCAACGGCTGTTTTTGCAGGCCATGGTTGGGTAGATGAAAAAACCGGGCATGATGATTATAAAGGCCTCGATGTAGCCGGCAAAGTGGTGTTTGTTTTGCCCGGACCTCCAGACAGCAATGATCCCCTGGCTATTTTTCGCGCCATGAGCACCAAACGCAGCATTGCCGCCGAACGGGGGGCTGCAGCGCTGATTGAACTGTACCGGCTTTCTTTCCCCTGGGGATTTTTCAGGCAATATTTTAACAAGGAAAACCTGCGTGCTGCACCGAAAGAAGGGGAATCGGCGGCTGTCAAAAAAATGGTTTACGCCTGGTGGAAAGAACCTTCTCAGGACTTAGTAAAAAGCTTCCAAACCAAAAAAACGAAAGTAAAATTGGAAAGCAACGGCTTCAGCAGCCGCCCGATGCCTTCCCAGAACGTCATTGGTGTGCTGGAAGGCAGTGATCCTGTTTTGAAAAACGAATACGTGTTGCTTACCGCTCACTACGATCACGTAGGGACGGGCAAAGATGGCGGCGCGCCATTTACGCCGCAGGATTCCATTTTTAACGGTACCCGCGACAATGCAATGGGCACTGTGGCCCTGATTGCAGCAGCCAAATCTTTTGCGCAACAGCGCCCCAAAAGGTCTATCCTTTTTCTTGCCGTTACCGGTGAAGAACTGGGCCTCCTGGGCAGCCAATACTATGCTGAAAACCCGCTCATCCCACTCAATCAGGTTATTTTTAACCTGAACATTGACAACGGAGGCTACAACACCACCGAACACATTTCCATCGTCGGCCATGGCCGCACAGGTACGGACGATCTGCTGCAAAAAGGCATAGAAGCGCTGGGACTAAAGGTAATTCCCAACCCGGCACCGGAGCAAAACCTGTTCGACCGCTCCGATAATGTCTCTTTTGCCGCCAAAGGTATCCCGGCGCTGTGTTTTAGCCTCGGCATCACTGGATTCGACGATACAATCGCCAAATATTACCACCAGGTCACTGATAACCCGGATTCGATTGACTACGATTATTTCCTGAAATATTGCCAGTCGTTTGCCTATACCACCCGGCTGATTGCCGATGATGCAGGCAAGCCCAGATGGGTAAAAGGGGATAAGTATGAGAAGGCTGGAAAGGCATTGTATGGATTGGGGGATTAAAAAAAAAGTATGAAATTAAGCCATTCCCTTAGCGGAGCATTGCGAACATTTGCCTACTTCATGTCAAGTGGCACCCATTATATGCTGGAAGGCGTCAACTACCTTCAGCTGTATGGAGAAGAACCCAGTGCCATCGAGATGGCCTATGCCATCTATATCAACGTATTGGAACTTGACGAAAACGGTATGGTCCTCAATGCAAAATATGCCGAAAAAAGGGCCACTCAATACATCAGACAGTATTGCGATCCGAATTACACTGCGAATCCGCCTTTTGAAGAGTGGGAAACGGAGCTTCACGAGGCACCGCCTCTAAAGGATTTGAGATGAATTGGTAAATTCTTCAGTGCGAAGGTCGCCCCTGCGGGCGGGTGCTATCCAAGACTTTGCATTCCACCCTTCGGTTCCGTTTTCGGCCTGCTTCTGTATCGTTACCGGCTACAGGTTTGCTTTCGCCATACCCTTTTGCGATCAGGCGTTCGGGCGCCACGCCTTTTCCGGCAAGGTATTGACAAACAGCTTTTGCCCGGTTTTCTGACAGCAGTGCATTGGCCCGTTCCTCGCCAACGTTATCCGTGTGGCCACCAATTTCTACCCGCAATTTGGGCTGCTCCTGCAGATAGGCCGCCAGGGCATCCAATTCAGCAAAAGATTCCGGCAGCACAATGGCTTCGGCGGTGTTAAACAGCACTTTGGTCAGGGTGTAAGTCTTTTGGGTGCTCAGCGCGGCGGCAATCTGCAGGCTGGCGTCTTCCGGTCGGTATTCTTCGATGCTAAAATCGTCCACGCAGTAGTAGGCGATGCGCTTTAATTTTTGAAAATAAGGCTTGTTGTGGTTGCGCAGTGCCATGAGGGAATCCGATACCACCGGAAAGGTCTGTGTCTGCGCGTCGCTGCTGAAATTCCCAAAGATAAAATGGCGGTAGGGCTTGTCGGCAGTAAAGGTGGCTGTGACCTGCGTCCAGGCTCCGGGTTTGTTCCGGACCACTGTGTTCTCCACTACATGTGGCTTGACGCCAAAATCCCGGATGGTTTTGTTGAAATCTTCCGTTGGGATGATGGGGCCTTCCGTAAACCACACGCCGAGGTTATTGCAACTCACCGGGATGATGCTTGCACTCCGCCCAAAAACAGCTTCCAGGTGTTTGATTGCCGTAGAATCGTTTTGCTGCACCCAGCAGGAAATGCGGTAAGTGACGCCGGGCTTCAATGGCTCCTTCAGTTTGCCCTGTATCAGTTCGTGGTAATCGTGTTCGTATCCTGAATCGGCATTGGGATGGTAGGCAATGATGCCCGCCATGTTGTGGCCGCCATGTGGCTGGGGATAAGGACAATTGCGCAGTGAATCATGCCAGATGACGATATCAGGGGTATAATTGTTGAAAGCACTCCAGTCCTGCACCGCATTGGTAAAAGCCTTCCCGGCGCGCACGTATTGACAGGGTTTGATCGAAGAATTGGGTTTCAACGTTTCAAACCCCGGATTGAGGACTAAGTTTTGAGCAGTAAGGATCAACGGCAACCAACAGGCCAGCAAAAGCAGGATTCTTCTCATTGAATTTAATTTTGGGTAAGGATCAGACAGGAGGATAATGCAGAGGTTGGGGAAAAGTGACAGGTGGCGTTTATTCACCACCATTAAGTTAAGCCCTAAAATAGAACAGAAGCAGAATATTTATTGCCACGAATGCACGAACTGTTTTTTATTTATGCATTCGTGGCATATTTCATTGAGTTTTAGGCTACCAAGCGGCTTAATTTAACGGTGTTGGATGTTTGTTGGCTCACCCAATAGCGATGATTGCCCAATCCATCACCCGTCCACGCCTCCTGAAAATTGAAGCGTCAGGCTACCCACATCCTGACCGGTATGAGAAAAAATGGGTAGCTTCGCAAAGAAATTGCCATTAGAACCTGTGTATCTGTTTAAAAAAACGGCAATGGAAAACAAATTTGTAAACTACTTTTCCAGGATATCCCCACTTTCAGCAGAAGAAGCAGATGCCATTCGGAAGCATATGGTGATAAAGGTTTTCCGTAAAGGGGATTATTTGCTGAAGGAAGGCCAGCTATCCATCCGTAGATACCTATTTTATTCTCGAGGGGTGTATCCGGGAATATGTGCTGATTGATGGAGAAGAAAAAACCACCAATTTTTTCACAGAAGAACAATGGGTCATTTCAATGAACAATTTTGGGCCAAAAATCCCGGCAACGTACAACCTGGTTTGCGTTGAAGATACAACCGTGAGCGTGGGGAATGAACGACAAGCCCAGGAGTTGTTCAAGCTGTTTCCAAGATTTGAAACCATATCGCGCGTTATTGTGGAGGCTGATTTTGCAGAACAAAAGAAATTATTGACTTCCTATCTGGCAGATTCTCCAGAACAACGTTATCTGAAATTATTAAAATCGAGGCCCGATTTATTTCAAAGAATTCCCCAATATCATCTGGCGAGTTATATTGGCGTTAAGCCCGAATCCCTGAGCAGAATCAGGAAAAGGGTGCTTACACGGAAATAACGACACTCCCTTTTTTGTGCCCCTGTTCTACGTACAAATGGGCTTTGACCACCTCCGATAAAGGATAAGCTCTGTCAATAACCGTTTTAATTTTTGCCTTGCTTAGCAATTCTTTAACTTCCAGAAAATAATTGAGGCGTTCTTTTACCGGAAGCATTCCGGTTGCCGATGACTTTGCTTTTTTACCACCGAGCAGGGAAGTCCGGATCATTTGCAAAAAAAGCGGGAAATTAAGAACGGCAGAAAGGTAAACCCCGTTTTTTGTAAGGGATTGCCTGCACGCTGAAAAGGAGCTTTTGCCAACTGTATCAAAAATAATATCGTATTGTTCGCCATTTTTAGTGAAGTCTTCCCGGGTATAGTCAATGACTTTGTCCGCACCTAAAGATTTTACCAGTCCGACATTATTTGTGCTGCATACGCCGGTAACATCAGCACCAAAATGTTTGGCAATTTGAACCGCATAGGTACCCAAACCTCCGGATGCGCCATGGATTAAAACCTTTTGACCTTTCTGGATTTTGCCCAATCCCTTTAAAAAATTCATGACGGTGACGGCGCTTCCATTTACCGGTGCGGCTTCTGCATAACTAATGTTTTCGGGCATGGTTGTTAATACATCGTGCTCACTTACACAAACATATTCGGCATAACAGCCCAGGGTGGTGGTTCCGCCAAAAACCTTATCGCCGGTTTTAAATAAGGTAACCGCCGGACCTGTTTCTACAACCTCTCCTGCGAATTCAAACCCAAGAATTGTCCTTTTGGGCCCTTTCAAACCCGTATAAAACCTGCCGACATAAGGCTTTCCGGTTCTCATCATAAGATCTGCTGCGGTCACGGTTGTGGCATAAACCCTGATCAATACCTCATTGGGTTTTGGAGAAGGTTTTGTGACTTCGTTAAGGTGAAGAACTTCCGGCGCACCATATTGGACATATTCAATCGCTTGCATGCTAATTTGTGTTTTGATGATGAATAATTTCAAAGCACAAAATTAGAGGGCCCGATTTTCAATCTCGTTGACTTGGGTTAAGAAGCAAAAAAAGGGATGAAAAGGAAGCCCTGCCTGAAGATTATCTGGTCCCCATAGCCTCTCCGGCAATCCATCCCCCCGTCCATGCCGCCTGAAAATTAAAACCACCGGTAACGGCGTCAATATCAAGTACTTCGCCGGCAAAATAAAGCCCCGGCAACAACTTGCTTTCGAAGGTTTTGAAATTCACTTCGCGCAGGCTCACACCGCCTGCAGTCACGAATTCCTCCTTGAAGGTGCTTTTTCCGGTCACGGGAAAACGTGCTGCCGTGAGTTGGGCAAACAGACCCTGGAATTGCAGTTTGGTTACATCGGCCCATTTTGTTTCGGGGTACAGGCCAGCTGCGGTGGCTAAGCTGCGCCACAATCGGGCGGGCAGACCGAACATAGGGTGGGGGAGTACCTGCTTCCGGGCTTCATTTTTCCGGCAGTTTTCTAGCAGGGCTTTTGCGGCATCGGATGATTGGCCGGTCCAGTTGACCAACAGGTGGAAATTGTATTGGCGATCGGCCAGCAGGCGGGCACCATAAGCCGAGAGCCGCAGGATGGCCGGTCCGCTCATGCCCCAGTGCGTGATGAGCAAAGGCCCGCCGTCGGTTAACTTTTCTCCTTCTACGGTCGTTGTGGCATTGGGAACCGAAATGCCTTCCAAACCCAGAATTCGCGGGTCTTTGATGTTGAAGGTGAACAGCGAAGGCACTGGCGGAACAATGGTGTGGCCAAGTTCGCGGAGCCATTCCCACACAGTTGTGCTGCTGCCCGTGGCGAGCATCAGCTGATCGGCGTAAATGAGCTGTTCTTTGGTCCGGATGGTCCAGGCGGGCTGCTTGCCGGATGGCGGCAAAATGCCTTCTACACGTTGCTGGAGTAAAATTTTCACCCCGGCTTTGCGGGCGGCATCCCACAGGCAATCTATGATGGTTTGGGAATTATCGGTTACCGGAAACATTCGGCCGTCAGCCTCCGTTTTGGTGCGCACCCCGCGCTGCTCAAACCAGGCGACCGTATCGGCACAACCAAACCGGTGAAAAGGGCCAAGTAATTCACGACTGCCCCGGGGATAACGTTTGACCAATTCGGTGGCATCAAAGCAGGCGTGGGTAACATTGCAGCGGCCACCGCCTGAGATTTTTACTTTTCCCAGTGCTTCTTTCCCGCGTTCCAGAATCAAAACCTCTGCATGGGGGTTCACTTCTGCGCAACGGATGGCCGCAAAAAAACCTGCGGCACCTCCGCCGATAACGACAACTCGTTGCTTATTTCCCATTGGTTTTCAAAAGTTCTTCCACACTGTTCCGACTCACCGAGTGGTAGTTGTTTTTTGCGTTTTCAAAAATCTGCCCGGCTGTTGCAGCCTGCCCGGTTTCCAGCAAGGCCCGGTAAAGGGGCATCAGGAAACGGCGACGGCCAACCCCCGTCAAAAAAGCTTCAATATCAGGTAAAATTGCCGGGGCATATCCTTGTCGGATGGCTTTTTCATACCAGGCCGCCAGGATTTCTGCGTTGCCCGAATGGGTGAAGTTGAAGGTCTGGTCAATTTTACCTAATGCCGCAGCATCCAGGGTAGCGGGCAGGTGGAGGATGTAGTGCACCCATTCGTGTGAGGTCCAATGAACTGTTTGCAGCTTTGAGGGCATGGTACCCTGAGCAGCTGATTCAACCATCGAAAGGCGTTTGGATTCCGGTAAAGGACAGTTTTCAGGAAGTCCGGATTCATGGATCCATTCTTCTGTATTGACAGCCAATTGGAGGGGGTCCAGCAAGTTTTTTTTCAAATAAGCAATGAATTTTTCGGTAGTCATGGTTTGAAAGGCATGTTCTTTGAAATACTGCCTCAGGAATACGTCAAATTTGTCGCGACCTGCCTTCTGTTCCAGCATTTGCAGAAACAAAGCGCCTTTCTGATAGGCAATGCTGGTGGCAGCATCGTCCGGGTCGCGGTTGGTGAGGTCGAGCTTCAGTCGGGTATCCGGACTATTTTCTCCGAGGTCCTCCATCTCAGCCTTCAATTCGCCGTATTCCAGCAAAGCGAGCATGCCCGTATAATCTTTTCCGAAAAGGGCCTCCATGATGCGCCGTTCAAAGTAGACGGTGAAACCTTCGTTGAGCCAAAAATCATTCCAGGTAGCATTGGTTACCAGGTTCCCTGACCAGGAGTGTGCCAATTCATGTGCCACCAGCGCTACCAGGCTTCGGTCGTGGCTGATAACGGTTGGCGTGGCAAAGGTGAGTCGGGGGTTTTCCATTCCGCCAAAAGGAAATCCGGGGGGTAGTACAATCAGATCGTATCGTCCCCAGGCATAAGGACCATAAAGTGATTCGGCAGCATATACCATTTTTTCCATATCGGCAAACTCCCAGGCGGCAGCCGGCAATACTTTGGGCTCGGCATAGACTCCCGTTCGGCTGCTTACGGCCTGAAAAGCAAGGTCACCCACCGCCAGAGCAATCAGATAGGCTGGGATGGGGTGTTCCATACGGAAACTGTACCGGCCATCAGCCGCCTTTTGCTGTGGATTTTCGGCACTCATGACGGCCATCAATTCTACGGGTGTTTCGATGGTGGCGTTGTAGGTCGTTCGGATGCCGGGACTATCCTGGCAGGGAATCCAGGTACGGGTCAGGATGGATTGGCCCTGTGTGAACAGGAACGGGAGCTTTTTACCGGCGGTTTGGGCCGGGTCTAACCAGCCAAGTGCCGCAGCTTCCGGTCGGGTAGCATAATAAATGGTGACCAGGTCTGAGTTTGGTTCGAGGGTCACCTCCAGGGCGCTGCCGGTTATTGGATCGGGCTCAGCGAGTTTCCAGGTCGTTTCTTTTTCGGCTTTGCCCAGGGTGACTTTTTGAATGTCGAGGTCGCGGGTATCAAAAACGATGGTTGAGGCGTGGCCTTTTGCGGCTATGGTCCATCGGGCGTACCCCGACAGGATTTTTTGGTCGAAATCTACCCGGAGATTCAGGTCGAGGTGTTTGACAACTGCTTCATCCGGTCGGGAAAAGCTGTGGGGATCGGGGCGTAAAGATGCCTTATCCTGTTGGCAGCCAGAGCCGAAAATCAATAGGAAAAAAATAGTCGCTTTTAAGGTATTCATAGCTGATCGGTGTAACATAAATGGTGATTTTGGAACCAGGCCACAACATTGACTTTCTCCAATGGCATGTTGTTGTTGTGTGTTAAAAAATAAGTCATCAAACATACGCCAGTACCGCGAATAATTCCCCACCGAAATGCACGTACATTGAAGAAAATGCCCTTCATTTGCAGCAAAAATTGATCCGTTATGATTAAGAAACTTTTCCTTGGACTGGCTTTTGCCGGCGTTTGTGCGTTTTTTACTACGGTAGCGGCCCAACCGGGTATGGGGCCCAAGCGTACGATTACTGTTTTTGGCATGGCTGAAAAAACGGTGGAACCGGATGAAATTTACATCAGCATCAACCTTTCAGAGTATCAGGACGAAAGCGGCCTGAAGGTGGGCCTGAAAGAACTGGAACAGCGATTCCTTAAAGCAGCCACTGATGCTGGCATTTCTTCTGCTGACATCCGCGTAGAAAACATCAGCGGTTTTGGCTCTTATCAGATGGAAGGTCAGGGTTTTCTGGCTTCTAAAAGCTACCTGCTCAAAATCAAATCCGTTGGCGCCATCAATCAGTTGATGGCCAAAATGGGCGATTCCGGCGTAGCCAGCGCCAATACCATGTACTACTCGCACTCGCAGGTGGATACCTACATGCGCGACCTAAAAGTACAGGCGTTGAAAGCAGCCCGTGAAAAAGCGGATTTACTGGCAACTGCCAATAAGCAAAAAGTGGTAGGAACGATTGCCATCGAAGACATGGAAGATCTGAGCAATCTTGCTTATGGCGGCGGCATGGGCAACTACTCCCGCAAGCCTCAATTTGGCTCTGAAGCCAAACCAATGACAAAAGACATCGGCATGATGAGCGTCAATTTCGTGACCTCGGTGAAGGTGACTTTTGAGGTGGAGTAGTGGAAGGTGGTTACTGGTTATTGGTTATTGGGATAGCCCGGTAACCAGTAACCAGTCATCCAATACTAAAAAACTGGCTGCTATGGCTTCGCAAAACGCCGCTCAATGGCTTCCAGCAAAATAAACCCAAATGCCACCGCAGCGCCAACCATCAGATAATTGTAAGGCAGGCGTTCAAAAATGGCTGAAAAATGGTCGGTGATTTTTGAAAAAGACGGAGAATGAGAACTCATGCTTGCAGGTTCACCTCCTGAAACGAGGGCGAGGGCTGCACACACAATCGTTGCCATGGTTGCCGTAAAGGACTTTAGCCAGCGTGTAGAAACAAGTGGCGCTATGTTGATTTTTTTGACCATTGCAGGCAAACGGTCCATGACATTTAATGCAAAGCGAAGGGAGGGTTGCTCCAAAGGCAGCTGCCGCAAAGATTGATTCAGGCGGATGCGCAATTCCCATGCAGCTTTCAGGTCAGCGTCCTGTGCCATACGCTGTTCCAGTTGCCGTGCCTCTTCGGGCAGACACTGGCCGTCAATGTATTTCCAAAGCAGGATACTGTCTTCCGGGAGCATGTAATGCAAGGTTAAAGGTTAAAGTAAAAAGGTTCGTTTCGAATCCACTCGAAAACGAACAACAAATCTATTCCAGCAGATCCCATACCTCTTCTTTCAACAAGTGTAACAGTTCTTCCTTCAGGGTTTCGCGCAAGCGGTGCAACTTGGTTTTTACATTACTCAGCGACAATCCGGTGATGTCAACGATGTCTTTCACCGATTGTTCATGCAAATAAAAGAGCTCAAGGAGCATGGCGTCTTCTGGTTTCATGCGTTTGAGCGCCAACTGTAATTGTGTCCGCAAGTCCGATTGAAAAGATTGACTCATTGGCCCCGAATCCGGGCGTTCTGCTATTTGCAATACAGAACGCTCGTCGTCAAGCGAAGTTTGCGGCATTTTCAGCAAGCGAACTTTATCGATTGCCGCCCGGTAAGTCACGGTGTACATCCAGGTGCGAAACCCTGATCGCTCCTCAAAGGTGTGCAGAGTTCGGTAAATTTTTACAAAAACATCCTGTGCAACTTCTTCTGCTTCCTCTCTCGAACGCAGCACCCTCAGCGCCAGGCTGAAAACAAAGTCCTGATGCCGCTCTACCAATAGGCGAAAAGCTCCCTGATCGCCTGCCAGAGTTTTCCTAACCAACCTGATGTCTTCATCCACAGGAGCTGATGCTTGCATTTGCCGGATTTGACGAGGGTGAGTGGAAATTGGTTACAAATTTTGTAACCTGTTCTCAAAGGTACTCGTCTGTTGTTGTGTTTTAAGCTTATTCTGAAAATTTCAAACATAAAATCCGATGTCAAAACTCGAGCTTTTAATCCCGTTGTTTGCCGTGATCGGCAATTTTGGCGCCATCATCATTTTTATCTACTTTTATTTCACGTCGCGGCACCGCGAGCGGATGGCACTGATTGAAAGCGGACGGGATGCAAGCATTTTTAAACGGGATAAAGACCCTTCCACCCGGGCACTGAAATACGGAATCATGACCGTAATGGCGGGCCTTGGATTGATAGTCGGCAGCATTCTTGATAGACTTGGGGTACCCGAAGAAATAGCGTACTTTGCTATGGTACTGATTTTCGCTGGTATGGGCCTGCTCGCTTATTATTTTTTGCTGAAATCCAGAAGAGAGTCGTCTTCGGATATTCTGTAAAAAGAAGTTGCAGTATTGAAATACAGTTGACAATCGGTAGCTGATTGTACAAAAAAAATGAGGATTTGACGACATCCCGTACGTCAAATCCTCATTTTTTTCAATTTCCTCAAAACTTAAAATCTACCCTTGCCGTCAAATTTCGCGGGCCTTCCATCAAACCCGGCCGGATCGAATATTCATTGTTCAAAATATTGCCCATCAGGACGGATACTTTGACGGCCTCGCCAAACCGGTAGCCCAAGCGTACATTGTGAACGGTGTAACCTTTGTTGTTTTCCGCACGATACCCTACCAGGCCGGTAATGATGAGGTTGAAGGCAGCATCAATGGCCTCAATATTGCTGGCGTAAAAGGTTTCCAGCCCTGCGCTCAGGTTTTTCCATTCCAGTTCAAGGTCTAACTTGAAGGTATGCCGGGAGCGGTATTTCAAAACGGGTTCCTCCTTATTGGAAGAATTGTTGTAGTTGATCTGGCCGATGTTTTGTTCTTCTCCTGCCTGAATGGGGGTGCTGTCAAAATCAAGAAACTTTGGGTCAATGTAAGTATAGCCGGTCATGAGCGACGTTTTTATACCCCCGATACGCCCGCTGCCTCCGACAGAAACTTCCAGCCCGGGAGTTTCGGTACCGCCAATATTGCGCGACTGAAACGCTAAACCCAGCAAGCTGTCGGGTACCAAATTAAATTCCATCATGTCGAAGTACCTCATCACAAAAGCCGATACATCTACGAAGCCATCGAATTTAGAAACCCGGAAACCGTGTTTTACCCCAACTTCAGCGGTCCAGCCGGTTTCGGAGCGCAAAAGGGGATTAGGCGTGACGAAAAAACCGCCGGCGTCTGTCAGGATGTATTTCTCAGCAATGGTCGGGTAACGGTAGCCCTGTCCCCAGGAAGCCCGCAGGAATGTTTTTGATCCAACCCGGTAGCTGGCACCAAGGCGGAATACCGGCTTTGATTCCTTATCAATAAGAGGCGGGACTTCGATGCCAATGCCGGTAACAAATCCGGGGTTGTTCAATACATTGTATTCATAACGAAATCCTCCGGAAATGTTGAGCCGTTTCCCTACAGTCTTGTCCAATTGAGCATAGATAGCTGAATTACTTGACTTCAAAAGCGTATCGCCAAACAGGGGAGAATCAGAGCGCGCTCCGAAATAAACCACGCCAGCCGTCATGACCATGTCCAGTTTTTTGAGCTGGCGCTGGAATTGGTATTCTCCGTAGTAAGATTTTGAAAAATTCGATTGGTTGAGGTTATTTTCATTGGCAACGTCGTAATAACGTCCTACAAACCGGTGGCGGTTTCCACCCTTGTCGAAATAAGTCAGAAATGGATCAACCGTAAAACGAAACCGTTCGCGCGAAGAAATGGTGCTGGTTTCACCTACATATGGATTTACCGCGTCGCCCCAATAGAAAAAAGACCCGCTTTGCCCTTTGTTGAAATTGCAATTGATGCCGAAAGACAACCGGTCGGTCAGGCGGTACCGGGTGTTGAAATTAAACCGCCCGTATTCTTTGTAGGTATCTTTGTTGAAGCTATTGGCCTTTACATAAAAAGAGCCAAGCACCAGATCGAGTTTGCCAATTTTTCGTTTGTGTGAAACGCTTCCCGTGTAGGAATACGGCGCACTGTCCCACCATTTTTTGTCTGGGTCTTCCGGAGAAAACCAGGTGGTATATACCCCCGATATTTTGGTCTCTGGTTCGCTTCGCGGGTAAGCTGTGCGTACATTAATAACGCCGTTAAGGGCCGAGGAGCCATAAAGCGCAGAAGCGGCACCTTTCAGCACCTCAATCTGTTCGACGTTTTCCATGGGCACATCGTCCCAGTTTGGATAACCGGCATCTGCCTGAAGGATGGGAATGTCGTCTACCAGCAACAACACCCGGCTGCCGGCGCCCTGAGAAAACCCTGATCCGCCCCGGATATTGGCCTGCCCGTCAATGACTGTCACGCCGGGGATTTTTTCAATGGCACCATCTAAAGTGTTTTTGTTGGCACTTTCGACGAGGCCGGGCTTGAGCACTTCCATCGAGACGGTGACTTCGCCTAAAGACTTTTCAAACTTACCGCTCGTTACAGTTGCCGTTTCAAGGATGGAAACTTCTGCATTCAGCGCAAAATCGAGTTGCAGCGTTTCGCCGGCTTTGGCAGCAACAGCTTGTGTTTGGGTATTGTAGCCGACATAACTGATGGTCATCGTGTAGTTTCCGGCTGGGAGTTCGAGTCGGTAGGCCCCGTCAATTTCTGTAACTGCTCCGTGGTCTCCGACGCTCAGGGTGGCCAGAAACAAGCCTTCGTTCGTTTTGTCGTCACTCACGCGGCCGGTGATGATTGCATTTTGGGCGGTCGCCATTCCGGCAACCAGCAGCAAAAAAATAGGGAGTGTGTTTCTGCAATACAGCATCATAAGTAAATCGTGTTTTTTGATGTGTTCGGCCGGGTAATTGTCCGGCAATGATTTTGCAAAACAGGTCGTGCTTTATAATGATCAAGCATTCATTACCAGTAACTTATGAAAATGAATATGTTCTGACAACCTGAAAGGGCGGGATACAAAATGGTCGTTTTAGTTCCCTGAGGGAATGACGATCAAAAGGGATGCAAGTAGAAAAATAGTAGTTTTTGCCTTAGTCGGATCAAAGGTAGAAGATTGATTTTGAAAAATAAATTTTTCTTTTCGGCAAAAGTCAAATAATTTTAGCCCGCCATCTTCTGAAAAAAGCAACACAAAAGCTCACATTTCACTGATTTTCATTACCAAACAATGCATCGCTATGAAGAAAATCTTCGTACTGGCTTTCTTTTCTGCAAGCTGCCTCTGGGCAACAGCTCAGACTTCCTGCACGGCAAATACCTCTTTGCCTGATTCTGTGATCATTTTTCCACAGCCGTTCACGCCTGCTAACCCTGGCTCCGGCATTTCTGATACGGCATGTGTCAACGCGGCGTATGAGTTTACCATTACGTTCAATACTCCGGCTACTTACGAATCGCCATTCGGCCCCATTCCAATTGTTTCTATAGACCTGGCGACAGAAGGTGCAGTAACGAACCTGCCTGCTACCATGGACTATGTTTGCAATCCGCCAAACTGCGTTTTCAAAAAAGACTCCGTTGGCTGTTTGAAGATATTCGGAACTGCAGTTGCCGGAGAAGAAGGCGTTTATGACCTGGGGGTTAATGTCCTCATCCGCACTACACTGCTGGATTTGCCGTTTGCATTTCCAAACGACCAGTTCCCGGGCAACTATTTTCTGCATGTGAAACCGGCTGGCAGCGCCAACTGCTTTGTATCCGGTACTGACGAGTCACTGCGTGAAGAAATTCAACTCAGCGTTGCACCGAACCCGTTCAGCTACCTGACCCAGATTCAGGTAACCGCTAAAAACACAGGGAACTTCGAGTTTCACGTTACCAACATGATGGGGCAACTTGTACACCGCGAAGCAGTTCGTTTGTATGAAG
>JABWAJ010000575.1 GCA_013361075.1 Saprospiraceae bacterium
ACGCACCCTTTAAACCCAGTGATTCCGGATAACGCTTGCACCCTCCGTATTACCGCGGCTGCTGGCACGGAGTTAGCCGGTGCTTATTCTTCTGGTACCTTCAACACCCCATAAATAGAGTGGTTTATTCCCAGATAAAAGCAGTTTACAACCCATAGGGCAGTCATCCTGCACGCGGGATGGCTGGTTCAGGCTTCCGCCCATTGACCAATATTCCTTACTGCTGCCTCCCGTAGGAGTCGGGTCCGTGTCTCAGTACCCGTGTGGGGGGCCACGCTCTCACGCCCCCTACTGATCGTCGGCTTGGTAGGCCGTTACCCTACCAACTACCTAATCAGACGCACGATCATCAATAGTCGCCTCAGCTTTCTTTATTCAACGATGCCGTCAAATAAAGGTATGGCGGATTACTCCCAGTTTCCCAAGGCTATCCCCCAACTATCGGTAGATTTCGTACGCGTTACTCACCCGTGCGCCGCTCTCATTTGATCCGAAAACCAAATTGCCGCTCGACTTGCATGTATTAGGCCTCCCGCTAGCGTTCATCCTGAGCCAGGATCAAACTCTCCATAGTCAATTTCTTGCATGTATTAGGCCTCCCGCTAGCGTTCATCCTGAGCCAGGATCAAACTCTCCATAGTCAATTTCTTATGTTCCCTAAGGAACGATATTTTAGCTTGACCAATAAAGTTTGCCTGTCTAAAATTAAACAGAGTTTGCATTACAATTATCAAATCCTTACCTTCCACATCAGTGTCAATGAACTTTTTCCGCATTGTGCAAAAGCCCTGCATTCAGGCCTTTCGCATCGCTGCGATATTCTTCAGTAAAAGAACATTCAAATTTTTCCCTCGCTCATTTAGCAAGGGACCGCAAAGGTAATTCACTCATTCGTTCTGTGCAAAAGTTTTCAGTGATTTTTTTTCACTTTTTTTTCAGATATTCTGCTCAGCCGATTTTCAAACTATCAATCCAAATTACCTTTGGTTAAGCGCTCTCTTTTAAAGCGGACGCAAATGTAGAACGTCGATCATTATTTGGCAAGCTTTTTTTCAACTTTTTTATTCTTTTTTTTAATCTTTTTCCAAACCCTTGATTCTCCAGTTCTTACAAAAGCAGTTTTGGAAAACAGATACGGGCAATTCCAAAACGGTTATTTTTGCGGCGTTTTTAAACACAAACAGCATTACCATGAAAAAGCATAACTTCAGTCCTGGCCCTGCAATCCTGCCCGCCAGCGTCCTGGAAGAAGCCGCGCAAGCCGTCATAGATTTCAATGGCATGGGACTTTCCCTGCTGGAAATTTCGCACCGAAGTGCCGCATTTACTGCCGTCATCGAAGAAGCCGTCGCCTCTGTAAAAGAGCTGCTGGACCTAAATGACGACTATGCCGTCTTGTTTTTAAGCGGTGGCGCAAGCTCCCAGTTCTTCATGACGGCCATGAATTTACTAAATGAGGGCGAAACCGCCTGCTATGCCGATACCGGAACCTGGGCATCCAAAGCCATTAAAGAGGCAAAGCTATTCGGCACCGTAGAAGTCATCGCATCTTCTAAAGACAAAAACTACACGTACATCCCGCGTGGCTGGAAAGTTCCGGAGTATGCCAAGTACCTGCACATCACCAGCAATAATACTATATATGGTACGCAATACCACTGGTGGCCGGAATCTGACGCCCCTATTGTAGCAGATATGTCTTCTGATATTTTCTCCCGGCCATTGGATGGTAAAAAATTCGGCCTGATTTACGCGGGGGCACAAAAGAACCTCGGCCCCTCGGGCGTAACCTTAGTTGTCGTAAAAAAAGACCTTCTTGGCAAAGTAAGCCGGGCAATTCCTTCCATGCTGAACTACGAAACGCATATTAACGAGAACTCCTTATATAATACACCTCCCGTTTTCCCGATCTACGTCAGTATGCTCACCATGCGCTGGATCAAAGCAAACGGGGGCCTGGAAGGCATGGAGGTCATTAACCGTCGCAAGGCACAACTTTTATACGACGAAATTGATGCCAACCCCTGCTTCAAAGGGGCAACAGTGAAAGAAGACCGTTCATTGATGAACGTTACGTTCTTAGCTCAAACCCCGGAATGGGAAGCTGCTTTCATCAATGCTGCCAAAGACGCCGGATGTGTTGAAGTGAAAGGACACCGTTCGGTAGGTGGATTCCGCGCCTCGATCTACAATGCCATGCCACTTGAAAGTGTGCAGGTGCTGGTAGATGTCATGAAGGATTTTGCTCAGAAGAATGGGTAAGACGTACCCATGAGTCATCCCGAATTTTCCTGAGTTCGGTCCTGTCCTTCGACAAGCTCAGGAAACATAGGGACCTAATGTCGGTAGACACGGAGCATTTCGAATGGGTTTTCGTGCCGCAGGTACGCAATATAGCGTCAATATTGCGTGCCTACAGCACGAAACCTCATGTGTATCGTCAATGCGGCAGCTTATCCCGAAAAGCACCATAAACCCAGGTGCCGGCAATAGCACTGAACAAAGTTACCAAAACGATACTGAACCCGCCGCCTATCTGAGCGAACAAAGGCCCCGGGCAAGCCCCGGTAATTGCCCAGCCAATGCCGAAAATCAACCCGCCATAAATCACGCCTTTATCGAATTTTTTGTCTTCAAAGTGAACCTGCTCTCCATATAAAGTAGGGAGTTTAAAATACTTGATCAGCAATACGGAAATAGCACCTACCACAACTGCGGTGCCTATCACGCCATACATGTGAAAGGAGTGCAGGCGGAACATTTCCTGAATGCGAAACCAACTGATCACCTCTGCTTTGACAAATGTGATGCCGAAGAGGACGCCTACTGCAAGATATTTGAGGTTGTGCCACCAGGGATGCTGTAACTCCGACTCATTGGTACACATGGCATCAATGTGCCTCATGTCTTCCTGTTGCAGTTGCTTTTCTTTATTCGTCATGATGATGATTGCTATTTAAACCATTGGAAAATAAGTGGCAGTAAAAGGTTCGTACTGGCGAAACCACCAACCATAAAGGAAATGGTCGCTACAAGAGAAGGCCACTGCAAGGTAGACAATCCCATAATAGAGTGCCCTGAAGTACATCCGCCGGCATACCGGGTACCAAAGCCAACCAAAAATCCGCCTACAATAAAGAAGATGAACCCTTTCCAGGTAAACAGGTTGTCCCAATTAAACAAATCGGCGGGCAAAAGCCGGGAATAATCCTGAATGCCGTACTCCGACAAAGCTTGTCGGGTGGCGTCAGCAACCTTAACCGAATCAGGGTCCTGAAGGAAGTTGGCGGCTACGAAGGCCCCAATGGCAATCCCTGCTACAAAAAACAGGTTCCAGATTTCCTTTTTCCAGTTATATTTAAAAAAAGGAATATTGGCCGGAAGGCAAGCCGCACAAATATGCCTCAGGGAAGAGGATATTCCGAATTTTTTGTTGCCAAGCAACAAAAGAGCCGGTACGGTTAGGCCGATAATTACCCCGGCTACCGACCAATGCCAGGGCTGTTTCAGTAATTCTATCATTGCAGGTTCAAATTTTAAGGAAACAGAGATCCCCCAGTTTGGGAGTTCTTGAAGTCAAGCACATGCTCTTTGCAATACGGCTTAATTCAGTAAGGCGTTGTTAATCACATTCAGCAATTGTGGTGCTGTCATTACACCTGACTGGCGCCAGAGCAATTCTCCTTTGCGAAAAAGCATCAAGGTCGGCACCCCCTGGATTTTGTATGCCTCAGCAATCCGGGGATTTTGATCAACGTCAATTTTGACAATCCTGACGCGCTCACCTACCTGCCCTTTCAGGTCTTTCAAAATGGGGGCCATCATTTTACAAGGACCACACCATTCGGCAGAAAAGTCAATGAGCACTGGTGTTTCCTCGCTGATAAGGCTATTAAAAGTTTGCTTATTCGACATGATCGTATTGTTTAGTTAAGGATGATACATAATTAGAGTGTACATTGCTCCATGCAATCGAAAATATGCAACAATTTGCGGTCTTCCAGGCTGTAATACACATTCATGCCCCGTTTTTCCGAACGCAGAAGCCCCTTGTCTTTCAATTTAATCAGGTGATGGGAAAGCAGAGATTGCTCTGTGGGAATGCCAATGCGATCCTGAATTTCGGAAACCGCCAGGGGCTCTTCGGCTTCCAATACTTCCAGAATCTCCAGTCTGACCGGGTGC
>JABWAJ010000037.1 GCA_013361075.1 Saprospiraceae bacterium
CTACAAAACCGGCGATCTGGTCAAATGGGACGAATACAACATTGCCTGGGTGCAGGCGACAGACGGGGATATTGATTACATCAACTCCTTTATTGAAGTTTATCATGACCCTAAGGGCTATAAAGGCTCTTATGAATCCGTCATTCAGATTACGGATTTTGATGCCTCCAAGCGCATGAAAACGGTGGCAGATAATGCGCAGTGGTTTGAAACCCATTCCCCCATTCTGGATGCTCACAAGAAAAAAGATGTCAGTGGCATCAGTTACAAAGTTGTGACCGTTGCCGGAGAAGCGGGTGCTGCCTCGCCGGCATCTGCAATCGGGGTGAATTTGCCCAATGCAGACTGGATTCGTGCAGATTACGGCTCGAAATCGGTGAGCCTCGGAAACATCATTGATGCCGGAAACAAAGCTGACGGACCGGGGCTGTTGAATGAATTTGCCCACGATTACGAAGAAAAAGAACGTGCCCGAAAATATGGCGAAGTGGCTGCCAAATTGCATACTGCCCTGCACGAGGTCATTGGGCATGCTTCCGGCCAACTGGAAGAAGGCGTGGCCACTCCTGCGGAAACGCTAAAAAATTATTCCTCGCCGCTCGAAGAAGCCCGTGCTGACCTTGTCGCCCTGTACTACATCATGGACCCCAAGCTGATGCAACTGGGCCTTACGGAATCACAGGAAGTAGGGAAAGCAGCATACGATCAGTTTATGCGGAACGGCCTGATGTTGCAGCTCCGGCGCATTGAGCCCGGAAAAAACATTGAGCAGGCCCACATGCGCAACCGCCAGATGGTTGCTTCCTGGGCTCTGGAACGCGGTCAGGCTGAAAATGTGATCTCCAAAATTTCGCGGGATGGCAAAACTTATCTGGAAATCAATGACTACGAAAAATTGCGGGTGATTTTCGGAGAATTGCTGCGCGAAGTGCAACGGATTAAATCGCAGGGAGATTACGAAGCCGGCAAAAACCTGATCGAAACTTATGGGGTGAAGGTGGACCCGCAGATTCATGCAGAGGTATTGCGCCGCTCTAAATCGCTGAATATTCCACCTTACAGTGGCTTTATCAATCCGCGTTTGGTGCCTGTTGTGGGTGCAGATGGGGAAATTACCGATATCCGGGTGGAGTACCCCGGCAATTTCATGGAGCAGATGCTGGAGTATGCACAGAAGTATTCGTTTTTGCCGGATTATAATTGAGCAAAACCTTTACCTTTGCGGCCTCAAAACCTGAGTTTCAATTGGCAGCTGTTTTTTATTACATAGCGCTTCCTTTCATTTACCTGCTGTCCCTGCTACCATTCAGGGTATTGTACGGGTTGTCGGATGTTGTTTTTGTGATGCTGTACCACATTCTGGGGTACCGGAAAAAGGTCGTACTGACCAACTTGCGCAATGCTTTTCCTGAAAAAAGTGAAGCAGAGATCCGGGCTTTGTGTGTTGCCTTCTACCGCTATCTTTGCGACCTGTTTCTGGAAGTCTTTAAAACCCTTACCGCACCCTCCGAAACAATGTTGAAACATTGTTGTTTCACCCCTGAGGCCCAGCTCGTGTTTGATGAACTGGCAGATAAAAACCAAAGCGTTGTTCTTGTTTTGGGACACCTTGGAAATTGGGAATGGGCCGGAAATACGTTCAGCCTCCAATGCAGGCAACAACTGTACGTCATTTATCATCCTATAGCGAACCCTTATTTCGATGCGCTGATGTACCGCATGCGGACCCGTTTTGGAACAAAGCTGATTGCCATGAAAGAAACCTACAGGGCGATGCTGGCTCAAAAACAGGAATTAACGACCACTGCTTTCATCGCTGATCAAACGCCTTCAGCCATTCATTCGGCTTACTGGACAACCTTTCTTAATCAGGACACTCCTGTTTTTCCGGGGACTGAAATCATTGCCAAAAAACTCAATTTCCCGGTTGTTTATACCCGTGTAAAGCGTTTGAAGCGAGGCTATTACGAAATAAATGCAGAAGTTTTGGTCGCAAATTCTGCAGAAACCAGGGAGGGAGAAATCTCCGAATTGCATACCCGACGCCTTGAGCGTGATATCCTTGAACAACCGGAAACATGGTTGTGGACCCACCGCAGGTGGAAACACAAACGCCCGGAAAATAATTAAACACTATTTCAATCATAGCAATGCTGCAAGGAAAAGAACTCATTCTGGCCACAAGGCCATACGCTCAGGAACACCGCTTAAAAAGCTGGTTCCATGCACTGTCTACACTGGCACTGCTGGTGGGATTGACTACGGTTATTCTTTTGGTTCCGGTATGGCTGGTTCGTATTGCTTCAAGCCTCTTCCTTGGGCTGGTCATTGTTCGGATGTTTATCATTTACCACGACTACCTGCACCAGTCCATTTTGCAACATTCAAAGGTTGCCAGTCTGCTCATGACCCTTTTTGGGTTGTACATCCTGGCGCCGACCAGCATCTGGAGGCGTTCGCACAATTACCACCACGATCACAACAGCAAGTTGTTCAGTGCCAGCATCGGATCGTATCCCATTGCAACAAAGAACAAGTTTCTGAATATGACGCCATCAGAGCGGCGGGCTTATCTGGCGATCCGGCATCCTCTCACCATTTCATTCGGGTACATCACGATGTTTATTCTGGGCATGTGCGTCAGCTCTTTCACGAGCAGTCCGCGCAGGCATTGGGACTCACTGCTTGCCCTGGTATTGCATGCGCTTTTTATCACCCTTGTCATTGTATTTTTCGGATGGCAGGTGTGGCTCCTCGCCATTTTTTTCCCATTTCTGATAGCTGAATGCCTTGGTTCTTACCTTTTTTATGCCCAGCACAACTTCCCGGGGGTGGTATTTCAGGAAAATGCAGACTGGACTTATGAGAAAGCGGCTCTCGAATCTTCGAGTTATATGGTGACCAACCGTTTCATGAGTTGGGTTACGGGGAACATCGGATACCATCATATCCATCACCTTAACTCCCGCATTCCTTTTTACCGGTTGCCCGAAGTCATGCAGGCTTTTCCGGAGCTGCAAACAGCATCGAGAACTTCGCTGAAATTTAAGGACATCCGGGATTGCCTCCGGCTTAAGATCTGGGATCCGGAGCGGAATCAAATGATTTCCCTCAAGGAGTTGCAGGGGAGTTGAGGGATGGCAAGTGGGCAAGTAGGCAAGTGGGCAAGTGGGCAAGTGGGCAAGTGGGGGACAATAGAAGCTTCAAAAATGACATGAGACATCCAAAATTCAGGATGTCTCATGTTTGCTTTTGCCGGTTTGCCAATTTGCACTTTGCCTTTTGCAAACTGGCCTGTTTCCTTTACTCCACCTTTACCATCCGGAAGGTTTTGATTGGAGCCCCGTTAGAGGATAAAGTTGCAAAAAAGTATCCTGCGGGCAGATTTTCTCCTATGGTAATGGTATCTTCCTCATTGACAATGGCCTGGGTTTCCAGTGGCCTGCCAAGCACATCAAACACAGTCAGGGTCATCGCACCTTCCAATGGTTGATCAAAACGGTATCTCAGTTGGGTGGTGCCGGTAAAAGGGTTAGGCATTAAACCAGCGGTAACACCAGGTACCGTTTCCTTAGAGCTGTTGACAAACGCATCCACCACCAGGAAAGCATCTACTCCGCCTTCTACCAAGTGTGGTGTAGCATTCCGGTCACCGGTTTCAAAAATTACCGTCATGTTTTCAGTCAGGTCAATCAGAGGAGCAAGGTGAAATTCAGAAACCGGGCGCCACGCACTCGACGATTCTTTGATGTTTTCAAGGATGATGGTGTCACTGCCGTTGGATACCCGAACGACTAAAGAATCATCAGGATTGCCGTTTCCACCGCTGTTGTAAAACCACAGGTTGTAAGAAATTACCGGATCCTGAAAAGTTGAAAGGTCCATTACCGGCGAAGTCAAATAGACTTTGCCGCCGTCAACGTCTGCTGCACCAACATTGGTAGACAAAATATTGCCTGTGACATAACATTCAGCACCTAAATCGCCATCAATGTCTTTTGCCGGGTTGGAAACCTCGCCAACATTGCTGGTTTCTAAAGGGAGCCCACGAACCCAAAAGCCACTATCAGCGTTGGGGTCTGCGGTTTTTACCCAACCGTATTCGAAGATAAAGTCATCCTGGTATCCTTGTTTCAGAAAAACAACCAACTGCCCGGTATTGGCGTCTACGGTAGCACCATCGATTGAAGCATAGAGGTATCCCCAGGCACCGCCATAAATGTTGTACTGGCCTTCATAGGCGGCTGCAATGGAAAATTGGCCATTGTTATCGCTAAGGAGGTTGTAGGAGATTTGTTCACCTACCACCAAAACATTGGCATTTGGAACCGGTTGCCCATTCTCTTCCTGAACGACCAAACCATTAACCATGTAAGTTGGCGCCGGAGACATCTGAACATTGAGTATGGTTACTACACCATTCTCCAGAACAGCTTCGGCTAATACAGGATAATAACCAACCTTGGAAAACCTGACCATAAAGGTGCCGGGAATAGCCTGGCCTGTTTTATAGGTTCCTGTAAGGTTGCTTTGGGCTAGATTGGCTTGATCGGATTGGATGTCGACCTTTGCCCCCACAATCGCCTGGCCGGTCACGGCGTCGGTCACCTGGCCTTCCAGGAAGCAAGCCCTGACGTAAGTTGGGCTAAGGATAAAAAGTCCATTGTTGATGTCCGATACAATGATGTTGCCGGAAGGCAAATAGGGATATACTCCCCAGGCACCGTTGAACCCCCCATTAGCACCGATGAACGTATCAAAATTGCCTACCTCTATCAGGTTATCAGGGCGTGAGCCATCTACTACGATGCAGCCATCGGAGTAGTAAGAAACAATCAGCCAGTCATTCCAGACGTGAACATTGTGTGGAATAACAAAGGTATTGATTGTAGCCGCAGGTCTGAACCGATCCAGCTCTCTCACGTCGCCAAAGTCGGAAACATCATAAGAGGTCACAAAAGCGCCTGGCCTTTCATCGGTGGTGAAAACGACCTGGCTATCGTCTGTTAACCAGGTATTGTGGGTGAATGCATTCGGCGTGGTCTGCGAAGCCAGCGGAATCGGATTGGTTTTGTCGGTAACATCGTAGATGCCAAGAGTTCCGTTTAAAATTTCACCAGCATACAGGACATTATCCCGGGCATAAGAATCGTGTACATACAGTTGCGGGCCCTTCCCGAGGTAAATGGGTTCAATCGGGTTGGTATCCACATCAATAAAAAGAGCCCCACCATTGTTTAGGTTCGAGCCATGCAGGTACAGGACACCGAACTCATCAATAAATAAAGAGTGAATGGTATTGAGCGTTCCCATTCCATCTAATTCCGGGTTCCAGTGGTAGTAGGGCGCTGAGGCCGGGAGGTTAGTCAGGTCTATAATTACCAGTCCATCGGTAGTACCTGGCTGGTCATTGGTGACATACGCATAATTCCCCCAGGTTTTGATTTCCCGCCAGATTGAATTTTGGCCCGGGATGTGGAAAACTTCGACCGGGTTTGCGGGATCGGCAAGGCTTACAATGGAGGTTCCGTTATAGAGTCCCACCAGAGCGTATTCCGTTCCGTCAGGTGCGGTCCACCCCCAGCTATTGCTCAGGTTCACATCGTAAGGCAGTTGCCCCACCAATGTCATATTCAATTGGGCGTGTCCCAAAAGGGAGCTCAGGCATAGCAAAAGCAACAAGCATGTTTTTTTCATGTCAATAGGTCCTAATTTTGTGAAAAAAGTTCGTTTTGGGCAGTCAAAGCTAAAATGATAATTTTGTCTATCGGCGCTCAACAACGGCAATTGTTATGCGGCTGACGCAAATCAACTTTCCGGATTCGTCCTTGATTTCGATGTTCCACACGTGCAGGCGCCGCCCGATTTTCAGCGGGCGGGCAGTTCCGTAAACTACAGCACCTTCTTTTGCCGAATTCAGGTGGTTGGCATTGATCTCGACGCCAACCGGCGCCTGGCTGGCCGGATCATCCAAACAAAGCACCGAAGCAACGCTGCCAAGAGTTTCGGCAAGGGCAACGGAAGCGCCACCGTGCAAAAGGCGCATGGGCTGAACGGTTCGGTGGTCTACGGGCATGCGCGCAGTAATGAAGTCTTGACCAACTTCCGTAAATTCAATCCCGAGTGTGTCCACCAGGGTGTTTTGTGAAATTTGCCGCAAAACGGCAAGATCGTGAGCTTGTTTCCAGAGCATGAGATTGGATAAATTATGCAGTGATCAGATCTTGTTCGAGTGCTTTTAGGGCCATATCTGTTTCATCAGGCCGGATGTATTTCCAAAAACCATCCCGGCGCGCCCAGGTGAGCTGCCTTTTGGCATAATTTCGGGTATGTTGCTGGATCAGTTCAATGGCTTCTTCCAGGCCGATCTTTTGATCAAAATAGTCAAACAATTCCTGATAGCCTACAGTTTGAAGGGCATCCAGATGGCGCCGGGTGTACAGATTCCGGGCTTCTTCGACCAAACCAGCCGCAACCATATCGGTGACACGCCGGTTGATTCGCTCGTAAAGCACATCCCGGTCGGGGTTTAAGAACAGGTAAACGGGAATGAAGGGCCGTTTTTCGGTTTGCGCTTTGCGAAAGCTGGAAAAAGGTTTGCCTGAAGCCTGATAGACTGAAATGGCCCGGATGAGGCGCTGGGGGTTATTTCGGTCAACCTGTTCATAATAATCCGGATCGCATTGCTTTAGTTCAGCCTGCAAAGCTTCAAGGCCCGAGGTCTCGTACAAACGGATAACGCTTTCCCGGACATGGGCGGGTACGTCCGGAAATTCATCCAACCCTTCACACAATGCCTTTTGATACAGCCCGGAACCTCCGGTCAGCACTACGATCTGGTGTCTGAGGTAGAGGTCCTCCAGGAGTTTGAGGGCGTCGCGCTCGAAGTCGCCAACACTGTAGGGTGTTTCAATGCTCAGGCTGTCAATAAAATGATGGGGCACTGCTGCGCGTTCTTCTGGTGAAGGTTTGGCAGTTCCTATTGACATTTCCCGGTAAAACTGCCGGCTGTCACAGGAAAGAATTTCAGTTTTAAACTGCTGTGCTACGCGAATGGCAAAAGCAGTTTTGCCACTGGCCGTTGGGCCGCCAATCACGATGAGGTATTTTTTTTTCAGAGCCTGAATGCGTTGAGATGAATGTTGAGACAGGATAAACCTGCCAATTTTAACCCCCAAAATTATACTTTCCCCCTTTGAGAGTTTGTAAATTTGTGCTGAAAACAAAAAATCCTAAAATCTAATACCTTAAAACGTATGTTGTACTCATTGGTTCGCCCCTTGGCCGCTGTGGCACTAAAAGTTTTTTTTAAAAAAATTTACCTCTCCAATATAGATCGTATTCCGCAGGGCAAACCGGTCCTTTTGGCAGCCAACCACCCTTCGGCTTTTCTGGAACCCTGTATTCTGGCTTGTTTTCTTGACCGCCCCATTTACTTTTTAGTGCGTGGCGACATTTTTGTCAAACCCTTCTACATCAAAATATTGCGCGCCCTGAACATGGTTCCCGTCTATCGCCTTAAAGATGGGGGGTATCAAAATTTGAAAAATAATTTTGCGACTTTTCAATACTGTTATGCTGCCCTGAATGAGAAAAAGAGCATCATGATTCTGGCAGAAGGCCGAACCATTCATGAAAAAAGATTGAGGCCACTCCAAAAAGGAACAGCACGGATCGTTTTCGGCGCGTACGATAGTTTTCCCGATATGGAAGAGGTACTGGTTATTCCCGTCGGCGTCAATTATACCTTTGCCGACAGGCCGCGTTCGGAGGCCATGATTGATTTTGGTGAGCCAATCCAAAGCAGAAAGTACTGGAAAACAGGAGAAAGTAATGCGACCCAGGCCATTACAGACCTGACTGAAGAGTTGCGCAGGCGTTTAGAAAAAAACGTCATCATCATTGACCGGCACGAAGACGAGGCGCTTACAGAACATTTGTTTGAATTGTACCGATCCGAAAATCCTGATGATACCTGGCCGGTTATTTCGCATAACTCTGAGCGCTTGTTTGCAGAAAAATCCATTGCCGATTTTGTCAATCATCTGAAAGGAGAAAAACGGGAATTGCTCAACTCGCAGGTAAAGCAGTATTTCCACAGGCTTAAAAAACTGGGCGTTTCAGATGCCGCAATAGCTGAAAAACAAACCCCGGTTTGGCGCCTTCCATTGCTGGTTGCAGGCTTTCTGCCCTTTCTTGCGGGGTATTTATGGAATTACCCTCCGGTCAGGCTTGCCCGGTATGTGGCAGATACCCGGGTTAAAGGCATCGAATTTTATTCCTCTGTCATGATTGCCGTCAACCTGGTGCTTTATGTGATTTACATTTTGCTGTGGGGAGTGATCGCCGGGCGTGCTTATGGCTTGGCCGGAATTGCCGGAGTAGGAGGGATGTTGGCACTGGGCTACTTTGCATTGATCTACAAGGAAGTGTACCACGATTGGACAGAAAGTTGGAAAGCCGGAAAATTGAGCGGGGTTGATAAAAAAGAACTTCAAAAAATGAGGGAAATCATCTGGCAAGATGTAGCTTCGCATCTTCCGGACGTTAGCAAAAATGCAACGTTAGCATCATCTTCTTCCATCCGAACAATATGAGGCAGGCTATAGTAGTCATCATCAGTGGTATTTTGGGAGTGCTGGGGGCATTTGCTCCTTTGAAAGCAGCTTCCGCTGAGCCTCAAAAGGTGTATACAGGTATCTACCTGATGAATGTTTACGACCTGGATGTCAACGAATACTCTTTCTACGCTGACTTTTATTTATGGTTTAAATGGAAAGGCGACCGGGATCCAACGAATATCGAGTTTGTAAATTCCATTGAAAAATGGGGTTTCACTCAAACTATGTTTCACGATACTGCTCTCGTATTGCCGGATGGCTATTTTTACAACGGCATGCGTGTGGAGGGCAGGTTTTATTATTCTTTTGCCCTGAGCCGGTTTCCATTAGACCGGCATTCTTTGGACATTCGCCTTGAAAACGTTATCCATCCAGTTGACTCTCTGATATATGTGCCGGATACCACCTCGGTTTATCAACGCAAAGACCTCGTGATTCCAGGGTGGTCGATTGAAAAAAGCACGATCACTTCCCATGTCAACTTTTATGAAACCGGGTTTGGGGACTCGTCTCAGCGGGCTGACCGCTTCAGCAACTGTACCTTCCATTTGCTGATCAGCAGGCCATGGAGCTATTTCCTGCTCAAACTCATGCTCCCGCTGATTGTGGTTATCTGTGCCAGTCTGGGCTCGCTGTTCATCCATCCTGTTTACATTGATGCCCGTACTTCCCTGCCTATTGGCGGCTTGCTGAGCTGTGTGTTTTTGCAGCAGGCCTACAGTTCTGCTTTACCCGACGTGGGGTACATGGTTTTGATGGACAAAATTTATCTGTTGTCGTACCTCCTTATTGCCGCAGTGATGTTTCGGCTCATTCTGGCCGGTAATATCCTGGCTACAAGAGAAGGGCATTCAGGAGAAGGCATTCTCAGGCGCGATAAAATACTGGCCATTCTTTTTTTCGTCATTTTCCTGCTTGGAACGTTAGCCCTGGTTATTTTTGCCTGACTACCTTTCCTTTTCCTTTTTCTTTTTCCGGGTCATTTCCTGAATAACTTCGCCTTTTTTTATCCGCTCTTCCTTCTCTTTTTTGCGCTTTTCCTGATAAAATACAACCTGAGATTTTACATCTAAGGGTTTTCTGTTGAGGTTGCGGTGGTAAGAAATGATGACGAAACGCGCCATGTCGTCGGGATCATCTATTCCGATGTCGCGGATAAATTTGGAAAGCCGGGAGCCTTCATAAAAACCCCAGTTGACCGAAATCCAGCGCCCCAGACTGAAGTGAAGTTTGTGGGCTGCTTCGTCTTCCGGTACCTCCTTGAATTTCACGCGGGAGGGTTCATCAATAAGTTGATTCAGTTGAATGAAGGCATCGGTCAAATCTTTAGGGATGTACACCTCATTGATGTACTCCTGGGTGATTCTTTTTTGATAAGCTTTTTCAAGCTCTTCTTTTGTTTGTGGCGGGGTTTCGCCTTTTTGAGCGAGCGCTTGCGGGGCATGGAAAAAGGCGGCACCAGCCACCAGCAAACCATACTTAAAATAGTGTGTCATAATCCTGGTTATGTGTAATCCGAAGCTTTTATCCGGAATTCCGGAACAACGTCTAAACGCAGCTTTAAAAGGTGAAAGTATAAGGGTACAGCGGGAAACTTATGACCATCTCAGGAGTGCCGACCCCCAGGTAAATCCGCTTCCGAATGCAGCCAGACAAACCAGATCCCCAGGTTTCACTGCTCCGGCTTCAAAGGCTTCACAAAGCGCAATGGGGATGGAGGCGGCAGTAGTATTGCCATAACGTTGAATGTTGTTCCAGACCTGATCATCGCGGAGACCGAGTTTTTTTTGTACAAACTGGCTGATGCGCAGGTTGGCCTGATGCGGGATCAGCATATCAATGTCAGCAGGAGTCAGGTTGGCCGTTGCCAGGGCTTCCATGATGACCTCCGGAAACTTCTGTACTGCCAGTTTGAACACAAACTGCCCATCCATCACAGGGAAAATTTGCCCGCTTTGGATCATGTGTTCGTTGATGAACATCTCCCCATAAACAGCGTCTGAATATTGCAAATCATGGGCTTCTCCTTTTTTATCAAGATGGTAACCGCCATGCGCCCCGGGGTTTTCAAAAGCCAGTTTTTCTGCAAAAGTTCCATCTGCATGGAGTTTGGTGGTCAGCACGCCTTCATTTGGATTTTCTGTAGGCTGTAACAAGACTGCACCGGCGCCATCGCCAAAAATGACGGTTACGTTGCGGCCCCTGGTGCTGAAATCGAGCCCCATGGAGTGCATTTCGGCACCGATCAGCAATACATTTTTATACATACCGGACCGGATGAACTGGTCGGCAATGGAAAGACCATAGACAAAGCCTGAACACTGGTTGCGGATGTCCAGAGCCCCGGCTTCATTGTGGGTTATCCCCAATTCCCGCTGCACCAACACCCCGCAGCCCGGGAAATAGTAATCAGGGCTAAGGGTTGCAAAAATGATGAAATCAACCTCGTCTTTTGTGATTCCGGCGCGTTCGATGGCAATTTTTGCAGCCTGTGCCCCCATGGTGGTGGTGGTTTCGAGGTGTTTTTTGCCATAGCGACGTTCCTGAATGCCCGTGCGCTCCTGAATCCATTCGTCGGTGGTATCCATTACTTTTTCGAGGTCATTGTTAGTGACCACCTTTTCCGGCACATAGTATCCAATGCCGCTGATTTTAGCGTGTAACATGTTGTGTACGTTTTGAGTCCTGCGTAAGAGATGCTTGAATGTCGCGATATTTGGCGAAAAATCCTAAAAATACACCACTTCTCAAAAGGAGTTGTGGCTATTTCTTTTACACTCGTGAAACAACCTTGAACATTTGGCGTTCAATTTGTGTATATTTTATACTTTTGCCGTTCGCTTTTTCAACAGGACAAGCCGGGGCTTAGACATTTAATTTCAGTGCCTTAAACAAGGAACAGACGAATTGCCTCAAGGGTCTTGACCTGATTATTTCAACATCCAATTAAAACATAAACAACAGACAAGGATGAGGACGAAGCTGTCGCATTTTGCTTTTGAATTACCCCAGAAATTGATTGCCCAATACCCCGCTGAGAAAAGGGATGAGTCCAAGTTGATGGTGCTTGATCGAAAAACAGGGAAGATAGAACACCGCATTTTCAAGGATATTCTGGAATACTTTGACGATGGAGACGCTATGGTTTTTAACAACACCAAAGTTTTTCCTGCCCGAATGTATGGCCGAAAAGAAAAAACAGGTGCCAAAATTGAGGTTTTTTTATTGAGGGAACTCAATAGTGATGCCCGCCTCTGGGATGTTCTCGTAGATCCTGCCCGTAAAATTCGCGTAGGCAACAAACTTTATTTCACGGACGACAACGACAATGAAGTACTGGTTGCAGAAGTTGTGGACAACACCACTTCCCGTGGCCGTACCATCCGGTTTTTGTACGATGGACCCGAGGAGGATTTTCAGCGCGACCTCAATATTCTGGGCAATACACCCTTGCCGAAATACATCCTTCGCCCGGCTGAAGCGCTTGACCGCGAACGGTATCAAACCGTTTACGCAAAAGAGGTAGGAGCCGTAGCCGCACCAACCGCAGGCCTTCACTTTAGCACAGAATTGCTGAAGCGGCTGGAAATCAAAGGGGTCAATTTTGCCGAGCTGACGTTGCACGTTGGTTTGGGGACTTTCCGCAGCATTGACGTGGAAGATTTGTCCAAGCACAAAATGGACGCCGAATATTTCCGCATTCCGGAAGTTTCTGCCAACATCGTCAATAAGTCAAAAGAACGCGACAAGCGGATTTGTGCTGTGGGTACCACGAGCATGCGCGCCATAGAATCGGCTGTTTCGGCAGAAGGATACCTGAAAGCTGCAGAAGGCTGGACGAACAAGTTCATCTATCCGCCTTACGATTTCAGCATTGCCAACGCCATTATTACCAATTTCCACCTGCCCAAATCCAGCCTGCTGATCATGATTTGTGCTTTTGGCGGATATGAATTGGTGATGGAAGCTTATGAACAGGCCATCAAAGAAAAATACCAATTCTTCAGCTATGGAGATGCCATGCTGATCATTTAACCATGATTTGAAACGGGGCCTTTATGAATGTATTAGATAGTCTGGAAATCAGAGACTTTTCCAATCTGGAATTGCTGGCGAAACAGGTAGTGGAAGGATTTATCATTGGATTGCATAAAAGCCCCTTTCATGGTTTTTCAGTCGAATTTGCAGAGCATCGCCTTTACAACCAGGGCGATACTACCAAAAATCTGGACTGGAAGGTGTATGCGCGTACCGATAAGCTGTTTACCAAACGGTTTGAAGAAGAAACGAATCTGCGCTGTCAGATTGTCATAGATGCTTCTTCTTCCATGTATTTTCCTGAAGGAACTGATGGGAAAACACCGTACCTGAACAAATTGCGGTTTTCGGCCCTTGCAGCGGCGGCATTGATGAACCTGCTGCAAAAACAGCGGGATGCTTACGGGTTGTCCATATTTGATACGGACGTACGCATTCACACACGCTGCAAAACCAATACGACGCATTACCGGCTGATGTTGAGTTATCTGGATCAGCTCATCAATAATCCGGAACGCAATAAGGCTACTTCGGCTGCCAAGGCCCTCCACCTGATTGCAGACAGCATCCACAAGCGGTCGCTGGTCATGATTTTCAGTGACATGTTTGAACAATCAGAAGATGCGGAGCATTTGTTTTCAGCGCTGCAACACCTCAAGCACAATAAGCACGAGGTTGTCCTTTTTCATGTAGTGGATAAAGCCAAGGAGCTCGATTTTGAGTTTGAAAACCGGCCTTATCTGTTCATTGATATGGAATCGGATGAGCGGCTGCATCTTCAACCCAATCAGGTTAAAGAATTCTACATCACCCAAATGGCGAAATTTACAGACGAACTCCGCCTCAAGTGCCTGCAATACAAAATTGATTTTGTAGAAGCAGACATCAACAAAGGGTTTCGCCAGATTTTGCAATCTTATTTGGTCAAGCGCAGCCGAATGGGGGCATGATCGCATTCATCATCCTTGTTCTTCGAAGACGAAACACCGAGCATCATGATCAAACTCGCCGACATTTCCACCATGCCACCTCCGCATTTGGATGAGGACGAAACCCGGAAAAAAACCAAAGCTTTGGTTGAAAAACTGGGTAAGCTTCAACATAAATTGCTTGCTTCCCAAACCCACGCTGTTTTGGTCATTTTTCAGGGTATGGACGGCAGTGGTAAAGACGGTGCGGTCAAAAACGTTTTCCAGGATTGCCACCCAAACGGCCTCAGCGTCCATGCTTTCAAAAAACCTACGGAAGAGGAATTCGCACACGATTTTCTCTGGCGTGTGCACAAACATGTACCGCCTAAAGGCATGATCCATATTTTTAACCGCTCGCACTACGAAGATGTGCTCATCCAGCGCGTACACAAGTGGATTGATGAAAAACGGGTAGACCAACGCATCGAGGCGATCAATGCCTTCGAAGAACTGCTCGCTTTCGACAACAATACCCTTGTGTTGAAATTTTACCTTCATTTGTCTTACGAACAACAGGCTCTGGAATTGCAGGAACGCATCGACGACCGGGAGAAAAACTGGAAATACAACGCCGGCGACTGGAAAGAACGCGAACTTTGGCCGGAATACATGCGGTGCTACCAGGATGTCCTCAACCGCAGCCGCATTCCGTGGACGGTGGTGCCGGTAGACAAACGCTGGTACCGCGATTTTGTCGTTGCTACAACTCTGGTAAACGCCCTTGAGGAACTGAACCTTGAGTTTCCGGAGATTCAGGAAAAATAAATATGGCAGGCAGCAAAGCAAGAGTGGACAAGTGGCTGTGCTGCGTCCGCATTTTTAAATCGAGAACCATTGCTACGGATGCCTGTAAAGGCGGGAAAGTCAAAATTCAGGGCGAAACGGTTAAGCCTTCTTATCTTTTGCACGAAGGGCAGATTGTCGTTGTTCGCAAAAATGGCTTCGATTTTCAATTCAAAGTGATCAGCCTCATTCAAAATCGGGTATCTGCCGCACTGGCAGTACTTTGTTATGAAAATCTGACTCCACAGGAAGAACTGAACAAGTTCAATGACTGGTTTGCAGGAAAAGGTGCTGTGGAGCGCCGCGACAAGGGAACCGGGCGTCCTACCAAGCGCGAACGCCGCGACATCGACCGCTTCAAAGGCGATGATGATTCCTATTTTGATGAAGACTGGAGTGAAGATTAGAGGATTACTTCCTGAAACTTCCTGAAATCACCAGCTCTTTCGAGCCGGGAGTGTACACATAAAATCCTTCGCCGGATTTTGCTCCAAGGCGACCTGCCGTGACCATGTTGACCAATAGCGGGCAGGGAGCGTATTTGGGATTCCCAAATCCCTCATGCAGTACTTTCAGAATGGCTAAGCAGACATCCAATCCAATAAAATCAGCTAATTGCAACGGGCCCATGGGGTGAGCCATGCCGAGTTTCATTACGGTATCAATTTCTTCCACTCCGGCAACGCCTTCAAAAAGGGCATAAATGGCTTCGTTGATCATCGGCATCAGGATGCGGTTGGCGACAAACCCAGGGTAGTCGTTTACCTCTACCGGCGTTTTGCCAAGTTTTCCGGACAATTCCATGATCGCTGAACAAGTCTCGTTGGAAGTCGCATAGCCCCGGATCACTTCCACCAGCTTCATCACCGGCACGGGATTCATAAAGTGCATGCCAATGACCTGGCTTGGCCTTTTGGTAGCGGCAGCAATTTTTGTAATCGAGATGGAGGAGGTATTGGAAGCCAGGATCGCATGGGCGGGCGCTTCAGCATCCATGCGCGAAAAAATATCTAATTTCAAGGCCATATTTTCTGTTGCAGCTTCCACAACAAGATCGGCCTGGCTGACACCGGAAGCCAGATCCGTGTGAAGTGAAATCCGGGCAAGGGTAGCCGCTTTATCAGCCTCTCCAATGGTTCCTTTGGCAACCATACGGTCGAGATTTTTGGCAATGGTCGCCAACCCGCGGTCGAGAGCATCCTGGGCTATGTCAATCAGGGCAACTGGATAACCGGTCATTGCAAAAACGTGCGCAATGCCATTGCCCATGGTGCCTGCGCCGATAACAGAAATGTTGTGCATGGTTAGAGCTTTGATATTAGGCCGCGAAAATAAGGAAAAGGGTGCAGCTTGCTCTTCCTGTTTTCAACTTTCAATTCAGGATGTTGAAATTTCTTTTAAAAAATTAATACTCAGTTAACACGCATCTGAATAGCTTTGCGCAACATAATCGTTATCAAATGCAATTGAATAGCATCTTCCAGTTTTTTGTCCCTAAAGACAAAAAGTTTTTTCCCCTCTTCGAACAGGCCAGCGGTAATCTTGTCATGATGGGCACCCTGCTTGTGAAATATGTAAACACACCTGATGCCGCAAGCCGGGAGTCGCTTCGGTTAGAGATCGAGGACCTGGAGCATAAAGGGGACGACATTACCCATCAGATTGCGATGGAACTCAGCAAAAACTTCATTACGCCATTTGACCGGGAAGACATTCACTACCTGGCGAATACAATTGATGACATTGCTGATTACATCCACGGTACGGCCAACCGGATCAATTTTTACGGGATAAAAAAAATAACGCCACCCATCATTGCGCTCGCCGATTTGATTCTGGAAGGCTGTGAAAATGTAGACCGTGGCATGAAAGCGCTGAAAAATATGGCCAATGTGGATCAGATCATGGACGCCTGCGCCAGAATCAACGATGTGGAAGACCGGGCTGACGAAGTATTTGACAAAGCTGTAGCGGATTTATTTGAACACGAGCAAGACGCCAAAGAGTTGATCAAATATAAAGAAGTATTGCAGAACATGGAGACGGCCACAGACAGTTGCAAAGATGCCGCCGCTGCCCTCGAAGCCATTGCCGTGAAAAATGCCTGAGCACAGCGCATAAAACACAGGAGAAAACCCTCAACCTTCAGCTTACAAAGCCAGTTAAATGGACTTTACTCTATTATTGATCATCATTGCTTTAGCCTTGGTTTTTGATTTCATCAACGGCTTCCACGATGCTGCAAACTCCATCGCCACCATTGTCTCTACAAAAGTACTGACGCCTTTTCAGGCGGTGCTTTGGGCTGCTTTTTTCAATTTTCTGGCGTACTGGATTTTTGATCTCAATGTAGCGGATACCGTGGCAAAAACGGCAAATACTTTAAAAATTGACCTGGTCGTCATCCTTGCAGGTATTTTAGCCGCTATTTTCTGGAACCTGCTTACCTGGTGGCTGGGCATTCCATCCTCTTCTTCTCATACCCTGATCGGTGGTTTTGCTGGTGCTGCACTGGCGCACTCCGGCCTGGAGGCCGTAAATCTTCAGGTCATTGGAAGGACAGCCATCTTTATTTTCCTTGCCCCTTTGATCGGTATGTTTGTCGCTTATGTGATCAACGTCATCATCATTAACATCAGCAGAAATGCTACTCCCCGGGTTGCCGACTGGTGGTTCAGGAAGCTGCAGTTGGTTTCTTCGGCAGCGTTTAGCCTGGGGCATGGTGGCAACGATGCCCAAAAGGTCATGGGTTTAATTTCTGCCGCAATCATTGTGTACCTGACGCAGAACCATGCTGATTTAAGCTCAATTCCGGATTGGCTCAACCTGGAATACACCATCGTTAACAACAAAACTAAGATTGTAGAGCCCCCGTTTTGGGTGCCTTTGGCTTGTTATTCGGCCATTGCTGCCGGAACCATGAGCGGCGGCTGGCGGATTGTGAAAACCATGGGCACGAAAATCACAAAGGTTACTCCGCTGGAAGGCGTATCCGCAGAAACGGCTGGTGCGATCACACTGATCATGACCGAGCGGTTGGGCATTCCGGTTTCTACCACCCATACGATTACGGGGTCCATCATCGGGGTCGGCTTGTCCAAGCGCATTTCAGCCGTGCGCTGGGGCGTCACCATCAACCTGCTTTGGGCCTGGATTCTGACCATACCGGTTTCGGCCACAGTGGCAGCGCTGATTTATTTCCTGCTGCACCTGGTTTTATAGCTTTGTTTTAGAACAGGTTGTGAAAGCCGCATGTGTTCATTGGGAAAGGGGCACATTTTCAGCCGTATTGTCAACTTTGGGCAACTTTGGCCGTATGATCAATCGAAGCGACTGGTCGTACGTAAAGTACCCCCATAGCCAGTTCAAAAAGACAAATACCTTGTTTTTGACTCCCAATAACGAAAACAAGTGAATGAAGAGCCACACCAGCCACGCAAAAGCGCCTTGAAATTTGAGATTGGGCAAATCTACCACAGCCCGGTTTCGCCCTACGGTTGCCATTGAACCTAAATCCCGGTAAGTGAAAGGCTTCAGTGCCTTACCCGTTTCCATCCGGATAAAATTCTCGGCTAAATTTTTGCCCTGCTGCATGGCCGCCTGCGCCAGTTGAGGATGTCCATCGGGGTAAGCTTCTTCTGTCATGTAAGCAATGTCGCCAATGGCAAAAATGTCGTCATACCCCTGTACCTTTGAATACCGGTCAACGAGAATCCGGCCTCCAGGCCCTTTGCACTCCGGGGCCAGGCCAACCGGTGCTTTGCCCGTAATGCCCGCCGCCCAAATGACTTTTTTTGACAAAATGGTCGTTCCGTCA
>JABWAJ010000576.1 GCA_013361075.1 Saprospiraceae bacterium
CCTCTGCATAGGAATAAACCAGATTCCCTTCCAATGCTACATTGTCGTTGAGAAAATAATCGACTCCTATCCCTGCGCTGGCGCCGAAACCGCGAATTGCCGGTAAATCTGTAGTGGTAATCTGCGCGAGCGCCCCCCCTGCACTGCCAAAAAAATAGGCGTCGCCTGTTTCTAAAAAATAATAGCGGATATGCGCACCGATAGCCAGGTTGGTTATTGTGGTTGATCCACCCAATAAAAGTTCGAGTCGGGCGATTCCTCCTATGCCCAGATTATTCGCGACAAAAAATAACGCACTGGGAGACAATACAATATCGAAGTTTTTATCATCGAGTAAACCGTATGACAGGCCGAGGTCGCCACCGATAGTACGGGCGCCCTTTTCGGTTTGCGCCTGCGCGGTTTGCAGGGTAGCTGCCAGGAACAGCGCAAAACAGATAATGAGGTTGCGTTTCATATTGGATAAAATTGAATGGTTCGCGTTGGTTTAGCGGTATACGAGGAACCAGCCGTATTCACCGATCTCGATATCCACGAATTCGTAATTGCCTTGTTTCAGCTCGGCGAGTTTGGCAATCAGCCCGCCGGGAGCATTGGCCGAGGTCCAATAGTCGTAAGAAGAAATGGCTGCCCAACTGTTGCTGGCGCCGAAGGCAAAACTGACTAAGCTGTTGTTGAACGTGCTATTGATGCCGGAAACGGACCAGCTCACCCTTTTTTGATCGGTGAGTAATACGAAATGTCCGTCGCTGTCGCGGTCGAAGCGCAGGAAACGCTGCCCCTGGTTAGTCAGGCCAACCATGTAGTCCAGGACATAGTCCGGAATACCGCCACTGACATACCCGTCATCGCCATACGCCACAATCCAGCTGCCGTCGTTGCCGATCCAGGTGGCCGGATTCAGTTGTCCGCCGTATTGATTGAGCCAGTTTACCATGTCGCCATAAGCATAAGCCTGGTAGCTGCCGTTTCGCGCCAGCACGTGTACATCGCCGTTGTTGGCTACCGCGTAGCGGGCAAAGCGAATATTCGAGTTGTCGCCGACGAGGCGGCCCTGGAGGCCGCCCGGCACCAGGCCGTCGTAAGCGATTTTAATGTCGGCCGGTATCACCGTGATGGTGACGGAAGTCACATTGGAGCCGGATTCGTTTTCGGCGGTCAGCGTGATGGTATAGGTACCGGGAAAATCAAACCGGACCGTCACCGATGGTTGGTCGGATGCCGGGATGTTGCCCCCGGGGATATGCCAGGTCCAGGCGGTGGGTTCATTGGACGAAGCGTCGGTGAACGTGATGCTTTCGTGGGCTTTGATGGTGGTGGCGCTGGCCAAAATGCCGGCTTCGGGCGCCGGGGCCTTGCAACTTTGAAACAGGGCGACGGCTGCCAGGAGGTGCCATAAGATTGATGGGTTTTTCATTGAATACGTTTTTAAATGATGTATTGGTGGCCTACTCGTATCGCTTTTCGGCTTCCGCGCGGCGGCTGATGCGCCGGTTGATGGCTCAAAAATGAAGGGGAAGCCCGGTGCGGCGCCGGCGTGTTTGGCAGGCGGCGGAGTTGGTTTGGCAACTGGTCGGAACGGCGGTTCGGGAAGGGCGTTTTGCCGGCTGCCAAACCATGGTAGCCGCTTGCCAAACGACCCGGCGCAGCGCTTGCCATTGCCGCCAATTTTGGGTCCTGAAACAATTCTTCACCGGTTCAAAATCCACGCAGTTGCGGTTTTATCCCGACGGCACCGGTGAAATGTGGTGGGTGGGTATCCAGAACGCTGACAAGCATTTTGTCCTCACAGCCTGGTCGGTCAGCGACGACTGCTCGACGCTTAGCTTCGACGCGGGCCAGGGCAAGCCCGGCAATTTTAACATCGTGAAACACACCGGCGAGCAACTGGAGATCGACGGATACATGGTGGCGAACCCGTACCGGATGGTGTTCAAGCGGCAGTAGGAAAAATTTTGCCCATCAGGGTTTACATGTTGCGCGAAGGGGTACATTTGTTTGGTACTCCTTTTTTTTACCTTTTGAACAGGCGCAATCCATGAAAACACGGGCTTTCCTTTTGGTTTTTTCTTTCTTTTTTACGGGTGGGGTAATGGGACAGGCGGTGGATACGGCGGCGGTGGTAAGGGAGGTGGATAGTTTGTTAAAAACAGCGCTCCATCTCCGCAAGACACGAGATTTTCAAAATGCACTGAAAACGGGTTTGATTGCGCAGGAATTGACAAAACGATACCTGGGCCAGGAAAATGAAAGGTTCGCCAAGTGTATAACTTCGATTGCACTTAGTTATAAAGGCATGAGTCGATTTATTGATTCGGAACCTCTCCTAATACAATCAATTGATATTCGAAAGAAAATGTTGGGTGTTAAGCACGCTGATTATATAGCCAGTTTGGACCGGCTAGGTTATTTGTATGAAGATATGGGCAGGTTGGAAGCTGCAGAATCATTATTTTTGGAATCATTGTCCGCCAGGCAGGAAGAACCCGGAGTTCAAAGTACCGCTTATGCTACAAGTCTGATTAATTTGGCCGACTTATATGTTTTAATGGGTCGATATGAAGAAGTCGAACGTTTGTACAAAACAGCCATAAACATTCGCGCGAAAGTTCTGGGTAAAGAAAACGCTGATTATGCGATGGGCATAAACAACTTAGCAACTTTTTATCAAAATACGCTACGTTTTTTAGAAGCTGAGCAACTTCATCTGGAATGTCGAAAAATACGAGAGAAACTTATGGGAAGAGATAATCCAGAGTATTGCGGGACGCTTATCAATCTTGGAGCGACTTATGACGAGATGGGTCGGCACGAATTGGCAGAACAATTGCTGTTGGAGGCGAAGCAATCTTTTGAAAAAATTCCTAATTATATTTATCATCCTTATTATATCAATTGTTTGAATAACCTCGGGGTGCTATATACGAATACAAAAAAATATAGAGAAGCGGAATTGTTGCTTATTGAAAATAAAAACATTCGCGAAAAGATTTTTGGCAAGAATAGCCAATACTACACAGTGATCTTGCTAAATTTAGGCACTTTGTATTTTCGAATGAAGCGTTACGAATCTGCTAAGATGTTTTTTTTAGAAGAGAAAAATATAGAAGAAAAATTACTCGGCAAAATGCATCCTGATTACGCGATGACTATTAATAATTTGGCAAGTGTCTATACTGCAATTGGAGAATATGAGTTAGTGGAGAACTTACGGATAGAAAGTAAATTTATTTGGGAGACTACCGTCGGCAAACAAAACAACCAATACGTATCCATTACAAATCAATTGACAGGGTTGTATTGGAAGATGTCGCAAGATGAAAGGGCCGATTTGTTTTCATATGAATCGCAAGAAAACGCACTCAAGATATTAACTAAGTCTGTTCGATACCTCACGAAAAACGAATTAGCTGAAAATAATAAAATCTTCAGTGGTTACTTCGAAAATTTCTATTCATTTGTTGGATATAGAAATAATCAATCCAAAAAATTAAACCAGAGTTGCTATACTTCTACACTTTTTCAAAAAGGATTTCTCCTGATGGCTGATTTAGGAACTAATACCTTAATTAGAGCAGATACAGCCACAATCTTTTTAAGTGATCTCCTCAAATCCTACCA
>JABWAJ010000038.1 GCA_013361075.1 Saprospiraceae bacterium
AAGGACGGATCCGTTATGAGAGTCCAGCGGCACTTCGGATCTTGGGGTACACCGCAGAAGAGCGGGTCAATCATCGGATGTTGGAGGATGTGCATCCAGACGATCAAGAGCGGATTCGTGCGATCTATCGGGCGTTGTTGTCACGTCCCGGGCACATCGCGACGCAGGAGGCGCGGCTGCGCCATCGCGGCGGGCATTGGTTGGAGGTGGAGTGCATCGCGGAGAATCTGTTTGCAGATCCGAAGATTCGGGGGATGTTGGTGAATGTACGGGACATTACGTTGCGCAAGCAGCAAGAGAGCCGTGCAGAGTATTTGTCGCGGCATGATACGTTGACATCACTACCCAATCGGCAGACTTTTTTACAACATCTGGGGGAAGCGTTGGATGCGGCGTCAGCGGAGGGAGAGCGGCTGGCGTTGTTGCTGGTGGATCTGGATCGGTTTAAGGCGATCAATGAGACGTATGGTCCGCGTTGTGGGGATATCTTGTTGCAGGAAGTGGCGCGTCGATTGCGGCGGATGGTGGGGGAGTGGAAGAATCCGTTGGTGCGCATGTCCGCCCAAACCAGGGGAGTAAACATGGAGGCATTGAAATTATTGATGTTTTCCGAAGCATTTTTAGGAAGATACATGGCCAGAAGATGCGGCCGAATAGAACAAATGCCCACGTAGAGGGGAGACTTGGGATCAAATGCGTACTTGTGGGATGTTGAATTTAGACTTAGGGAAAATAACTTCTGTTCCGTGAACAACTTTGATTCAAGGCCTGATATCATATTGAAATAGGCCATCGCAGCCGGAATATTGGCAGGAATAGACATATCTTTGCTAAAGACTTGTTTTATTCCATCAAAATACGGTTGAATCCAATTGGCTATTTTCCGAGCAGCAGTCTCATCCGCAAACCAGGCAGTCAGGAAATCTTTCTTGTTGTCCGGATTCGTGATGTAAGCTTCCAGATTCTGGGCAAGCCCGTCTAAATCTTGCACCAAAGTCACCGGGGTGGGCGAGATAGTTGCTATTTTTAAACTTGCTTCCACTTTAGTCGCCTGGAGCATCGTAGTTTTTATTGCAGCGGTAAATGTTGACGCATCTATCGTGATGAACCCATTGGAATTACTTTTCACTATTTCATGAATGACTGTCCCTGAACTGTTCTTAAACTTAATACTCCAGTCATAGGTCAGAGGGCCGGAAACCTTGTTCTTGTCCACGAACGCTACATACTTATTCCAAAAAGGTAAATTCGATCCGGCAGGAATAGGGCTGCTCAGGTAGGATACGATCAAAAACTTATCCGTGCCCCCAAAGTCAGAAGCCTGTCCAAGCTTTTCAGCATTTGCTTTAGTAAACCCTCCGGGTATTCTGCTTTCCGTATTTTGTAAGCTCATAATTCGCTCATAAATTTGTTCATAGATTATTAGACTTGTTGAAGGAAAATGGTATAGAAAATTCCAAACAGGATTTCCCAAAGTACCCCAACACGTATTGGTCAAATCAAACCGTATCCCAATAGATTACACTTTAACATCTGCGAATATCTTTCAAAAAAGCGCTCAACCCTATAACGTATGTCCCATTCTCCCCCTTTCCCGAAAATCCCCCGGGCAAACCCCATACACCTCCCGAAACCGCTTCGTAAAATAACTGTGGTCGTTGAACCCCACTTCAAAAGCGACATCAAAAACGCTCCAGTTGGGGCGTTCCAGTAGAAAAGCCGCTGCTTTTTGCAGCCGGAGGTAGCGGATGTATGCCGTTGCCGACATACCAGTCGTTTTTTTGAGCTTGCGGTGCAGGTCGCTCCGGCTCATGCAGACAAGGCGGAGCAGTTGGGAAACATCGAAGTCGGAATCGTGGAGGTGGCGCTCAATGCAGATTTGGAGCCAGTGCAGAAAACAGGGGTAACTGTTTCTGGTGTTGTAAGCGTTTACTGAGGTAGCATGGTCCGTAAGGCAGACCACTTTAACCGGGGTAGATGGTGTCATAACAATTGGTTTTTGCTTTCAGGGAGGCGTTTGTTCGGTGTAGCGAATGTTTTTTGATTTGGATGCAATAAAGTACAAAATTTTGATAAAAACAAAAAAATAGATATTTTTAGTTAAAAATAGTGCGTTTTTTGTCAATAAAAAGTGGGGTAGGGGCCAAAAGTTAAAAGTTAAGAGCGGCCCTGAGACGCCCCTCCCTAAAGCCTGGTTGTCTAAAACACCGATTCCTGTCCAAAAGTACCATTTAATCAGCCAAAACCCACCTTTCCCCACCAAAACGAAACCTTTTTGGCCTCATACCGTATACCCGGGTTCCCTTGCAATACATTAGATTACAAATTAGCGTATACCGTTAAAAATTAGCATACTATGAGATCGGCGAGTTATTCCAGTATAGCAAGTGGATGCCGTGGTTGCCAGCTTTAGCTGGCTGACCTATTGATAGCCAGCAAGTTATTCTACTCGACAAGAAGGGAGCCACGAATCCCCATCAAAGCAACGCTGGCAAAAAATCAGGAGGGGGGTAATGCCGGGCAGGGAGCTACCACAAACCCAGTGCGGCGGGTAGTAAGGGCCGCCGCTCGGAGGGACACCCTCAGGGGCCTGCCTCAAGCCCCCGTATCCCGACAAGCAACGCCCCCTGGATGTTGCCGGTCGCCCGGCTCTTGAACCCAGGCCAACAGGGTCAGCCAGCTAAAGCCGGCGACCACAAAAAAGCCCCCGGAAGCAACTCCCGGAGGCTCTATTTCAAATGAAAGTACGTTATCTTATTCTCTGCGGCCAACCACCACCTTGCCACTGCTTACCCGCAACCCATTGACGGTGACAATATAGTAATACAGCCCTGCAGGTGCCGAAGCTGCATGCAGCACCCCTTCTCCGTTGCGCAGGAGGAGTTGCTGTGCCAACGCACCATTGGCGTGGTACAACTGGAATTGCGCGTCCTGGCCTTCCAGCCCTTCCACCCGCACCACACCTGTGCCCGCCATAGGGTTGGGCAGGATTTGGGTGCGGCAGGCCGGAGCTGCCACCGGGTTGTCGGTACTCACCATGATAAACGGCGTGCCGATGACCTGCCGGACGGTGTTCGTCAATACCGGCTCGTTGAAGTCGAAATAAATGGCGGCATCGTTCCGGATTTCTGTCCCCCCGGGCAGATTGGGGTACTGTTTTACGGTAAATTTCACAAACCCCTGCGAGCCGGCTGCATTCACCGAGCTATCGGGCAGCAGGATGTCGTTGAAGCTGAATTTCAGGATGTTGTCTTCCAGCAGGGTAAAGGTGTAGGGGTGACTGGCGGCACCGGGGCGGATGGTGGCGGGGTCGAGGTGTTCAGAGAGCGGGTCCAGAATCACCACCGTAAACGCGGTGTCGGTTCCCGTATTTTGAAAACGGATCAGGTATTCCAGGTCGGTATTGGCGGTGATGAGGTGGTCTTCCAGTGCCCCGCGCGGAAACACCTGCTTGTCATTGGGGTCGTAGCTGCCCGTGTTTTCGCGGCAATCTATGTCGAGGGCAGGGCCGTCGTCGTCCTGCGGGAACTGGGTCACGAAGCCCAGGCTAAATGCCCCGTCCGGATTCAGACCGCATCCCTCCACCGTGGCGCTGGGCGTTACGCTGAAGGGGTGCCCCGGCACTTGTGGCAGCTCAAAGCGGTAGGTAGAGCCATTTGCCACCAGACTGACCTGGGTAGATTGTCCGCTGGCCAGCTGTATGCTGTTCGACATAAACATGATGACGTCTTCCACCACGTAGTATTGGACGGGGTTGGCCATGTCGGCTTCGCCGGTATTGGTGATGGTAAAGATGACCTCGCCATCCACGCAAGCTCCGGTTACCGTAAGTTCCGGGCCCGTGTAGGCCGGCGCGCAATTGCTTTCCGGGAAAATCCGGGCGGTAGTGCAATGGGTTTGCCCAAGCACGGCACCGCAACTGACCACGACATTGACGCTGAAGTGCCCACAGGCGCCGGGTGGCACATCTCCTAAGTCGAAGGTGTAGGTATTGCCATTTATGGATGTCCAGGGAAGGGTGCTGGAAAGAGGTGTCAGGAAGGGGTCAAATTCGATTTCAATCGTAGCATTTTCAGCCGTTTCGGCCCCGTAATTGCAGTAGTTGACGAAATAAGCATTGTTGAAACAGCGGCGGAGGACAGGGGTTGCAATGTCCACTTCCAGTTGATGGCAATCCGGAGTCAGGTTCAGCGGGAAGTCGTGGTTAAATGTGTTCTGGCTGTCGAAATACCCGTTGGGAATGGCCACAAAAGCGGGGCAATTTCCGGCAGGGTTTCCGGCCTGGCCAATGCGCAGTTCAAGATGCGTTGCGGCGTCGGTCAGCACGGCGCTCATCGCGAGGTCGTAGTGTCCGGTGGCGTCGGTATGGCCCAGCACGCGGAAAATTCCGGCAGGCGTTTCTGCTACAGCTTCTACAGGCAACCAGGCAAGGGCCTCTTCGCCGCCATCCTGCTGGCAATTGTCGTTGGTGTCGGCATAAAATACCCCTTGAAAGCGGTTATCGGGGGTACCGGCCTCAGTGACCAGTATCGTCGTCCAGCATTGATTCCAGTTGCCGGAGGCGTCGCCGGCCCAGGTTGTCATGGTGTAAATGCCGGGTTGGGTAAAAACAATAACCGAATCAAGAGGCGGCGTCTGGCTGTTGGCGTCTAAGGTAATGCGCAATTGCAGGGTGCCGGGACAATTATCGAATACCTGTTCGATGACGTCATCTACATCGAGTTCCAGGCTCATTGTTCCCGCATCTAAAACGCCATTCATATCGGCATTGCAGGCGATGATTGGCGCTTGGGTATCGGGGTTGCAGAGAAATTGAGCCCAAAGCCCGGTCTGTGTTATAAGGAGCAGCCAAAAGGTCAGTAAAATGCAGTTAAAATTTTTCATGTTCATTGTTTTAAAAATTGAGCAAGTCCCATGGGATTCGATTGCGCTACAAAAATGGGCCTGCTCACCGTCAGAATCAAAAACAAATTTATAAGTTTGTAGTACTTTTTTTTAAATTTTATTAAAATAAATAATTGTAAATCAATTAATTGAAAATTAATTTGTATTTATTATCCTTGCAAACCAGCATCGAAAAATGGAAAAAAGCAGGCTATTAGAGGTATACCGGCAGTTGGATCAGCGCGACATCCGGCTTTTTGGCAAATTTGTGCGGTCACCGTTTTTCAACCAGCAGGAGGCCTTAGTGCGCTTGTGGGACCATTTGCAGGAGCAAACCCGAAGGGAGAATGGCCGGTTGGAAAAAAAGGTCGTATTCGGCCGTCTATTTCCGGGCAAAGCGTACAACGACCAGGCAATGCGCCTGTTGATGAGCGATTTGTACCAACTGATCGGCCAGTACATCGGTTGCCGCCAGTTGTTGTCCGATCCCCTGAAACTCAGCCTGATGCAGGCGCTGGGGTGGCAGGAACGCCAAAATTCGGTGCAGTTCGAGCGCAGTTTGCTCCAGGCAGAAAAAACAGCAGAAGCCACCACCGGCGACAGCGCCGATCTGCATTGGGATGCCTGCCGGATTGGCCTGGAAAAGTACATGGTTACTGCGCGGTTGTCGCCGACCGGAGGCTACAATTTTTCCGGCCTGGTGGCGCACCTGGATACCGCCTTTTTGGCCACGCGGTTACGGATTGCCTGCCTGGCTTTTACCCACAAAACCGTTTACGGCCTCGAATCGCAGTTTTATTTCCCGGATGAATTGTTGCGCTACCTCCGGCAATCCGAGTTGTTACAATCGCCGCTGGTGGGTGTTTATTACCATTGTTACCTGAGTTTGCGGCACAGCGACGAGGCGGAGCATTTCCAGGCATTTAAAACGCTGCTCATTGCTCAGGGCAAATCATTTCCGGCCAACGAGCTGCGCGACCTCTACCTGTTTGCCATCAATTATTGCATCCGCAAAGTGAACGAAAACCGGCTGGATTTTTTCTTTCAGGTGATGGATTTGTACAAAGAAGGCCTGCAAACCGAATCGCTGATGGAAAACGGCCAACTTTCGCGATTTACTTACCACAACATCGTCGCTGCGGCCCTGCAAACCGGCGAATACGCCTGGGCAGAGCAATTCATTCAGGAATACAAGAGCCTGCTGGCCAAAGAATACCGCGAAAGCTCCTACAGCTTCAATTTAGCCCGGTTGGCTTACCGCCGAAAGCAATACGACATTGCGCTGCCGTTGCTGCAAAAAGCCAATTACCGCGACCTGCTGCTCAATCTGGCGGCCAAAACCTTGCTTTTGAAGATCTATTACGAGCTTTCAGAACACGACCTGCTGCACGCACACCTGACGGCTATGAAGACGTTCATCCGGCGCAAACGCGTGATCGGTTACCACCACGACAATTACCTCAAAATTGTCCGGTTTACGGTCAAACTACTGACCCTCAACCGCTATGACCGGGCAGCCTGTACCGCTTTGCGCCAGGAAATTGAACAGGATGCCACCCTCACAGAGCGGGAATGGCTACTGGAGCAGTTGTGAGGAGCGGGCCGGTAAAGCAAGTTGGCGAAAAGCCAGGAAAGCGGGTTTATTCACCTTCTTTAGCGCTGACCTTTTGGCCTTTTACCTCTACCAGCGAGTCCATCTCAAAGCGCGCTTCGTAAATCATTTTGCCTTCGGGCGACCATTTGCGCAGGTAACCATGCCGTTTACCCGCTTTGTAGTCCATGACAAACTGGGGTTGCCGGTTTTCGTACCAGAGTGTGTCGCCGCCTTCCTTGAGGCCCTCAACGTAGTATTGCACTTCTTTGACCTGGCCGTCGGGGAAAAACAGGGTGGTTTTGCCGGTTTGTTTGTCGTTTGCGAAAAACCGCTCCCCCCTGATTTTGCCATCGGGGTAGAAATCGGTCATTTTTCCTTCTTTTTTGCCATCAATATGGGTAAAACGGCGCTGTACCTGCCCCGTTCCGTAATAATCAACCTGTTCTTCAAGTTCCGGCTTTTTGGTTGCATTGTTGCAGCCCGTTGCCAAAACCAGGCTTAAGCCCGCAAAGCAGAAAAGGGTAGCGTAAGGTTTAAGTTGACGGATCATGACTATGTTTTTGGTTTGCCTGACAAGGGATGCATTTCAACAAACACCCCCGACTTCCCGACTAATCCTTCCAGTCCGTAATGAACAGATTGGTATCCCTGCTGCCGCCGTTGTTGCGGTTGGAAGCAAACACCAGGCGTTTGCCATCGCGGGAAAACATCGGGAATGCGTCGAAGACTTTATCGAACGTGATTTGCTCCAAACCAGTGCCGTCCAGATTGATCGAAAAAATATTAAACAGCCGGCCATCTGCACTGTGGTGATTGGAGGAAAAGACAATTTTTTTGCCGGAAGGGTGGAAATAAGGTGCCCAGTTGGCCCGGCCTAATTTGGTGATCTGCCGCAGGTCGCTGCCATCGGCATTGCAGACGTAAATTTCCATATCGGTGGGCTGTACCAACCCTTTGGCCAGCAGGTCTTTATACGTTTTAACCGCTTCTTCTGTTTTGGGACGGGAAGCCCGGAAAACCAATTTTTTGCTGTCCGGCGAAAAAAAGGCACCGCCGTCGTAGCCCAAACCACTAGTGATCTGTTTCACCTCGGTTCCGTCGGTATTCATGGTGTACAATTCCAGGTCGCCGGAGCGGTCGGAAGTAAAAACGATTTTTTTGCCGTCGGGCGAAAGGGTTGCCTCCGCATCGTAACCCGGCGAGTTGGTCAGCTGGCGGATGATTTTGCCATTGAGGTCTGCTTCAAAGATGTCGAATTCCGGGAATACAGCCCAAACATATTTGCCCTCAATGATGCGGGGTGCCTGCGGGCAAGCTTCACCGGCTAAGTGGGTAGAAGCATAAATGATGCTTTTGTCGCCGGGCATGAAGTAGGCGCAGGTCGTCCGGCCATTGCCTGTACTGACGAGCGGCGGGCGGTTTCCTTCGTATTTTCCGCTGATGGGCATGTAAAAAATCTGATCGCATAAAGCGCCCCAGGCCCGGTTGCTCGCCTGGAAGGACAAGTATTTGTCGTTGAAACTGAAATAGGCTTCTGCATTATCGCCTCCATTGGTCAGTTGGCGCATGTTGGAAAAATGCTTTTCCTCTGCGTACCGAAGGGTATCTGTTGCAGCGGCGGCAGCATTGCCGGGCAGTTGGGTATTCGTTTTGCACGAAACGAAGGCCATGGTGAGCAGGAGAAGGGCAGTCGTGATTTTATGCATTTTGATTTTTTGCGGCAAAGGTAAAAAGTGGTTCAGGTAACTTCCTCATTTTATTGTCATATAACTGATTAATTCCTGCTTTAAAGCGTAAACACCCCGCTCCAGTCCCAAACGGTACGTACTCCAGTCGGCCTCCCGAAACAAGGCTTGTTGCGCCAAACAATGGCTGCGGATTTCATGGATGTTTGGCGCATCGTACACCAAATCGCCTTTCCGAAAAACCGGGACCAGTAAACTTTTGCCAAGTTTTGCATCAAAATGAGCGGATTCCCCGGATTTTTCCTCCATGATTTCAAGGGACTCCCCGTCAAAGCCTGCCGAACAAATGGCGTCGGCCAGGGGACGGCCGGCAGCGTCTGAAACCCTTACAACATCCTGGATACCAGGGTTTGAAGTTTTAATCGGCTGCTCTGATAATTTGATTTTGTGCTGCCAGTTGCCTTCCTCGTCCTGAATGGCCGCCAGTTTATACACCCCACCCAGCGCCGGTTGGTCGTAGGCCGTCACCAGGCGCGTGCCCACTCCCCAGACATTAATTTTCGCTCCCTGTTGTTTCAATTCCGCAATCCGGTGCTCGTCGAGGTCATCACTGGCTACAATGGCTGCTTCGGGCAAACCCGCTTCATCCAGCAGTTTCCGGGCTGCGATGCTGAGGGCTGCCAGGTCGCCGCTGTCGAGGCGAATCCCCAGCAACCGGTGCCCGTTGGCTTTGAGTTGTTGGGCAACCGTGATGGCGTGCCGCACCCCTTCCAGCGTATTGTACGTATCTACCAGAAAAATGCAGTTGTTGGGCATTGCTGCGGCGTATTGGCTGAAGGCATCGGGTTCGCTGTCGAAACACATCACCCAGCTGTGGGCGTGGGTGCCCCGCACCGGAATCCCGAATTTTTTGCCAGCCAGCACGTTGCTGGTCGCTGTGCACCCGCCGATATAAGCGGCTCTGGATGCCGACAGGCCACCATCCATGCCCTGTGCCCGGCGCAATCCAAACTCCAGCACCGAATCTTCCCCGGCAGCCTGAACTACCCGCGCCGATTTGGTGGCGATGAGCGTGGAAAAATTGAGCAGGTTCAACAGGGCGGTTTCTATGAGCTGGGCCTGCAGCAAGGGGCCCTGAACCCTCACCAGGGGTTCGTTGGGAAAAACAACCGTACCTTCCGGAATGGCGTCGAGGTCGCAGCTGAAACGCAGGCGTTGCAAGTAGTTCAGGAAGGCTTCTTCAAACAGCGCTCTTCCGTCGGCACCTTTCAGGCTGCCTAAGTACTGCACATCGTCGGCTGTAAATTTCAGGCCGGAAAGCCATTCAATGGCCGGGTTCAGGCCGCAGGCTATGGTGTAGGGGTTGCCAAAGGGGTTTTTTCGGTAAAACAGGTGAAAAACGGCCGGCCTTTCTGCCATTCCGGTTTTCCAATAGCCATAAGCCATCGTAATTTGGTACAAATCAGTGAGTAGCGTTAAGGAGTTGTCTTGCATGACGGATACTTAGTTTGATTTTGAAACTAAGGTAGGGCTTTTTGGAGAAGTAGCCAAATGTGCCGGCAGATTTTTTGCCAACCCCGGCGTTTTGATGCCTTTTTACCGGAGTTTTCCGGCCCGGGCGGCTGCTTGTTGTCAGAACTGTGTTGCCTGAATCTGTAATTGACCCCGGTTAAATTATCTTTGTGTCAATCAAATTACGACCATGCAGGAACGCATCAAAGCACTCGCTCAATCCTGGTTAAACGAAGGCATTGCCATCCGACGCCATTTGCACCAGCACCCTGAATTGTCTTTTCAGGAAAAGGAAACATCGCAGTTCATTGCCGGCAAGCTGGAAGCATACGGCATTCCGTTTCAGGGAGGTTGGGCTGGCGGAACAGGAATTGTAGCCCTGATTGAAGGTCGGCAGCCTTCGGATCGGGTGGTGGCTTTGCGTGCCGATATGGATGCCCTGCCGATTCAGGAAGCTAACCAGGTGTCTTATTGTTCTGTAAACGAAGGTGTTATGCATGCCTGCGGACACGATGTACACACCACCTGCCTGCTGGGTGCAGCTTATATTTTGCAAACGTTGCGCGAAAGCTGGTCCGGAAAAGTAAAGTTGCTGTTTCAGCCCGGCGAAGAGCTGTTGCCGGGCGGAGCTTCCCTGATGATCGGAGAAGGCGCATTGGAAAATCCCGCTCCGGGAGGCATTTTCGGACAACATGTGGAGCCTCCGCTGCAAGCCGGCAAAGTGGGGTTCCGGCCGGGGCGTTATATGGCTTCGTCCGATGAAATTTACCTCACCATCGAGGGTAAAGGCGGCCATGGCGCCATGCCCCACCAGACGGTGGACCCAATTCTGATTGCAGCGCATCTGATCACCGGCCTCCAGCAGGTCATCAGCCGGAACACCAACCCGTTTTTGCCGGCGGTGCTTACGTTTGGGCACATTGCTTCTGAAGGCGGAGCGACCAACATCATTCCCAATACCGTAAAGATCAAGGGTACCTTTCGCACCTTGGACGAAAGCTGGCGGTTTGAAGCCCACGAGCGCATCCGGAAAATGGCCCGCCAGTTAGCAGAAAGCATGGGGGGCCATTGCGAATGCCGGATTGAGGTGGGCTATCCGGTGCTCGACAACGACGAAGCGCTGACCATGAAGGCCAGAAAACAGGCAGAGGCTTACCTGGGTGCCTCAAACGTGGTGGATTTGCCACAGCGACTGACTTCAGAAGATTTTGCTTTTTATTCGCAGGTACTGCCTGCCTGCTTTTATCGCCTGGGGGTGCGCAGACCTGACAGTGACGCTGTTTTTCCGGTCCATACCAATACATTTGATGTGGATGAAAGCTGCCTGGAAACCGGTGCAGGGCTGATGGCGTGGCTGGCTGTTGCAGACGGGGTGTAGCAATCTTTGGTTCACAGGCGGCCGGAAGACCGCGAAACGAAGTGGCTGGTTGTAGCCATCAACAACAATTGAAAGCCAGTTGGAGGGCGATTCGCATAAAAATGAGGCTCCCCGAAAAGTAAGTTGCTTTCCGGGAAGCCTTGCGAAAGTATGGTGAATTTTACTTAAACTATTTAAACTGGTCGATCAACGCCTTTTTCATTTGCTCAAACTCTTCTTCGCTGATGATGCCCTGGTTGCGCAGGTCGGCCAGTTCCCGAAGGCGATCGAGTGTATTTCCGGCGGCCGCTGCACCACCTTCTTCTGCCGGCGGGGGCGGTGGGGGCGGAGTTGCTCCCGGGTTTTCAGCCTGCTCTTTGCGGAGCTGTTCGGCTACTTTTTTCCCTTTTTCAAACTTCTCGTTGTAGTATTTTTTCAGGCGTTCCGTATCAAAATCGAGGAACGTGCCGCCCGCTGAAAAATGCTGCTTGAAAACTTCACCCAGTGCGTAGGTGGAAGCGCCGTTGAAAATGGACACCGTAACACCGCCAATGACCGTACCGATGCCGGGCAATAATTTAATGAGGCTGCGGGCACCTGCGCGGGCCAGGGTGGAACTGGTGAGTGCCGTCACAATGGCTTTGCCCTGCGTTTCCGAAAAACTAAGGCCGTAAACCCGCGACAACTGGCGTACCATGTCTAACTGAATGGCGCTTACCGCAAAAATATCCGCTACCGGGACGACAATGACAAAGCTGGCGCCCATAGACCAGATGACGTGGTTGCGAATGATGGTTTCTGCGTGTTTGCCACGCTCATCTCCACCGGTGTTGTTATCCATGAATTGTTCTTTTAATTTTTTTGTGGCATATCGCCGGATGGTTTCCTTCATGTGTGCAGGATGATTTTGAATACAAGTTCAATATTAAGCCTTTTTGGCCATGGAGAACAAGGTTTTTTAGACAAACCAACGAAAAATACCCACCCAACCATTGGTGCTTTTTACCAACTGATTTTATCCTATGCATCACCTAGTGGTGAAGTCCTGGAGGCTGGATCCCAATGAAGGTGCACTGCCAGAGTTCCTGGCACCTTTTCAGCAAAAAATCAGAGGGACACTGGAGGCATTGATGCAATAATAAACTGAAAAATTTGCGTCGTTGCCCCCTTGTTGTCGAGGATGTACTGGCGGGCTGTTTGAGAAGCCTGCTGCCGAAAATCCTGATCCTTCAACCTGAAAAAGGCATTGGTCAGGTCGTCTTCGCTTTGTATGGCAAAACCGCCTTCATGGTCCACCAGATACCTTGCTTCTTCAAACTTCTGGTACCGGGGGCCAAAAATTACAGGCAGTCCAAACGCAATGGGTTCCAGGGTGTTGTGAATGCCGCTGCCGAAGCCGCCGCCGATGTAGGCTACCGTTCCGTATTGGTACAGGGAAGAAAGCATGCCAATGTTGTCAATGACCAAATACCGGGCTTTTGAGGCGTTTTCAGGGGTGGCTTCCGAATAAGGCAGCGCCTGTTTGCCCAATGCCTGGAGGATGGGTTGTACATGCCCCCTGTCGGTTTGGTGCGGGGCCAACACGGCTTTCCAATCCGGTGGCAGGTTTTTTTGCAAAAAAGGAAGCAACAAGGCTTCGTCTTCCGGCCAGATACTGCCGGCAATGAGGAGTTGGGTTGCTCCCCGAAAGGCTTCTGCGATGGGGTAGGAGGGGGCGCTTTCCGCCAATTGCAACACCCGGTCTACACGGGTATCACCGGCTACCGTCACGGCATTCGGAAGGAAGGGCCGTACCAGCACTGCCGAACTTTCATTTTGGGTAAAAATGTGGTGGAATGTGCCGAGCGTTTCGCGAAACAAACCGCCGTACCATTTGAAAAATAGCTGCTCTTTCCGGAACAGGGCCGAAATGAGCAGTGCCGGAACCCGTCTTTTGCGCAAAGCCTGCAAATGGTGGATCCAAAATTCATATTTCACAAAAACAGCGAGATCCGGTTGTACCAAATCCAGAAACTGCTTTGCATGGCCCCGGGTATCTGAAGGCAGGTAACACACGAAATCGGCCTGGGCATAATTTCTCCGGATTTCATAGCCGGAAGGCGAAAAAAAAGTCAGCAAAATGCGCGTATCCGGGCGCTCTTTTTTCAGGCGCTCAATGAGCGGTCGCCCCTGTTCGAATTCGCCCAGCGAGGCGCAATGTACCCAAACGGTGAGGCGCTTTTCCTTGCTTTTCCAGGAAGCTGTCGCTTTCTCCAATGCATCGAACAAGCCACGTCGCCCGTCAATCCACTGCGCCGCTTTCGGCTGAAACAAGGCAGCGATGCGGATGAGTCCGGTGTAACAGAAGATGGCGAAGTCGTAGAGTAGTAAGGCCAAGCTCGATTTTTTTTGGAGGATAAAAAAGCGACAACCTCCGCCGTGATCAATAATAATAAATCTTATCCGGGTTTGAATTCAGGTAGAACGGCAGTGTCCAGCCGATGCGGATGCCGAAAAGCAGATCGAGGCGTTTTGCCGTGTCGGTGCTGCGGGTATCAAAATTGAAGTCGCGGCGGCTTTGGGTAAAGCCCTGGGAGCACTCAATTCCGGCAAAAAAGTTGGCGCGCCGGTCAGCTCCTAAATACTGATAGCCAATGAACTGCGTAAGCAAAAAGCCGTTGCTGAGGCGGTCGTAGCCTTTTTTGTATTCTTCTGAAAGCTGCGGCACACTGCGGGAGGGGTCGTCCTGAATGCGGATTTTATGTTGCAAAAAGCCCCCGCCCAGCGTAACGCGGATGCCGGTGCGCGCATTGACAGAAGGAGAAGGCAGCGAGAAAAGCTTTCCAAGGAGCAAAGTCCCGTGAAAACCCCGCTCCCGAAGCTGAATATCGGCGTAGCTGCGGTCATTCCCAATGATGAAGCCTTCGGGGGTGCGCAAATTAGCCAGCACATCGGTTTTGACCGTTGAGCCGAATAGGTAGCCGCCCTCTATCCCGATGATCCAGTTGCCCTTGGCCGTCATCCATTCCAGCCCTCCGCCCACATCAAAATTGGTTCCAAAGCGTTTGCTCAGGTCGCCCCCCGGCATTTGAACGGCATAAGAAATGTGGAGCAACAGCGCGTTGTCGGCATTCAACTGCGGTTGTGCAGGAGGAGGATTTTGCGGCCTCTGGGCCAATGCGGTTCCTGCGAACAGCAAAACTGTAAACAGGGGAGCAAACCGGCGTGTCATCATCGTTTTCATGCTTTATCGTTTTTGAAAAGTAAGTACGAGGGCGCAAGATCGGCATATTTTCAATTTCCGATTATCTTTGCCCCGCTGCATTTTTTTTTGTCATCAAACCTGCTTGCCGTCAGGCAGGTCAGAATCCAGTTCCTGTGAAAAGAATTCTCATTACCGGTGCGGCGGGCTTTTTGGGCTCCCATCTTTGTGACCGGTTCATTCGTGAAGGTTTCCACGTCATTGGCATGGATAACCTGCTGACCGGAAATATCGCCAACATCGAGCACCTTTTTCCGCTCAAAGAATTTGAATATTACCACCACGATATAACGAAATTCGTCCACGTACCGGGCGAATTGCATTATATCCTCCATTTTGCTTCGCCGGCCAGCCCGATTGACTACCTGCAAATGCCCATACAGACGCTGAAAGTAGGCGCACTGGGCACGCACAACCTGCTGGGCCTTGCTTTGGCGAAACAGGCACGCATCCTGGTGGCTTCTACTTCAGAAGTGTATGGCGACCCGCTCATCCACCCGCAGCCCGAAGAATACTGGGGCAACGTGAATCCGGTAGGTCCGCGCGGGGTGTACGACGAAGCCAAGCGTTTTCTGGAAGCCATCACCATGGCTTACCACAATTTCCACAAACTCGACACGCGCATTGTCCGTATTTTCAACACTTATGGTCCGCGCATGCGCATGAACGACGGGCGTGCCCTGCCTGCCTTTTTTTCGCAGGCCATGCGGGGCGAAGGGCTGACCATCTTTGGCGATGGCTCGCAAACCCGTTCGTTTTGTTATGTAGACGACCTTGTGGAGGGGATCTACCGCCTGCTGATGAGCGACTACCACCTGCCGGTAAACATCGGCAACCCGGACGAAATCACCATCAAAGGAGTAGCAGAGGAAGTACTTCGGTTGGTTGGAAATCCGAAGGCGTATATTGATTACCGTCCCCTGCCAAGCGACGACCCGAAAATCCGGCAACCGGATATTTCCAAAGCGCAAAAACTGTTGGGCTGGGCACCAAAAATCGGACGGGAAGAAGGTTTGCGTTTAACTTACGAATATTTTCAAAAAGTTATCGTTGTTTAAGCATGAACTATTACAAAAACATTCTGGTAACCGGTGGTGCCGGATTTATTGGGTCCCATCTGGTAGAGCGACTGGTAAAACATTACCCGCAATCGCATCTGGTCAATTTAGACAAACTGACGTACGCCGGCAATCTCGAAAACCTTCGGTCGGTAGAATCGGCACCCAACTATACGTTTTTTAAAGGCGATATCAACGATCCGGATACCCTGGATCACCTCTTTGAAACGTATGCGATTGACGGCGTCATTCACTTAGCTGCCGAGTCGCATGTGGATCGCTCCATTGAAAACCCGATGAGTTTTATTGAAACCAATATCGTCGGTACGGTTCAGTTGCTTAATGCAGCACGGCGCCACTGGAAAGATTTTTCGGGCAAGCGGTTTTACCATGTTTCTACCGACGAGGTATTCGGTTCGTTGGGCGACACCGGCTATTTTACGGAAGAAACGGCCTACGACCCCCGTTCGCCGTATTCTGCTTCCAAAGCGGCTTCCGACCACCTGGTGCGCGCCTATTTTCACACCTATGGCTTGCCGGTGGTGGTGTCGAATTGTTCCAATAATTATGGCCCGTATCAGTTTCCGGAGAAGCTCATTCCGCTGATGATCAACAACATTCGCATTGGGAAACCCCTGCCGGTTTATGGCGACGGGTTGTATACCCGCGACTGGCTTTGGGTAGGCGACCACGCCGGGGCCATTGACACCATTTTTCACAATGGAAAAATCGGGGAAACGTACAACATTGGCGGAAACAACGAGTGGAAAAACATTGATCTCGTCCACGCACTTTGCGACATTGTTGACGAGCTGCTGGGCCGCGAACCCTGGACCTCCCGCAAGTTGATCACCTTCGTCAAGGACCGCCCGGGGCACGACCGCCGCTATGCCATTGATGCTTCCAAAATTAAGCGCGACCTCGGGTGGGAGCCCTCCATGGACGCAATTGAGGGCCTGCGCACCACGGCTGCCTGGTACCTGAACAATGACGCCTGGCTGGAAAGCGTTACCAGTGGGGCGTACCGACATTATTACGAACAACAATATGCTAACCTGTAAGCAATGAGGCGAGGTTTTGAACTCCAGTTTATCCGTTTGATGGCAATTCTGATCGCGGGCTTTCCGGTTTTGGCCGGGGCGCAGGACGAAGGACTTCGCTATGAAAATTACGTGTACCAACCCAATATCCGGTCGGTGCGCTTTCATGCGCCGGAACTCTTTCTGGCACAGCCCATTGTCGAACTCGGCCGCGCTTCCCAACTGGTGTTGTCTTTCGACGACCTCGACGCGGATGTCAAGGATTATACTTACAGCCTCGTTCATTGCGATATGAACTGGAGGCCTTCCGACCTTTCGGATATGGAATACCTTGAGGGGTATTCTGAAGACCGCATCAACGGATACAGCTTTTCTTTTAAAACCCTTCAGAATTTTACCCACTACAAATTGTTTCTGCCCCACGAAAACATGAGCTGGACGAAATCGGGGAATTACCTGCTCAAGGTGTACGAGGATGAAGACGAAAAAAAACTGGTCATTACGCGTCGCTTAATGGTGGTTGATCCGAAAGTCAGGATGGCTGCCCAGGTTTCCCGGCCGGCGGTGGTCAGTAAACTGGAAACCCACCAGGAAATTGATTTTAGTGCTGATTTTGAGCGGTTTCCCATCAAAAGCCCGCAACAGGAAATCCGGGCGGTCGTGTTGCAAAATGGCCGCTGGGATAATGCCGTGGTTGGGGTGCCGCCTTTGTTTGTGCGCGGCAACACCATGATGTTTGATTATCAGGACAAGGTGGTCTTTCCGGCCGGTAAGGAATTCCGGTTCTTCGACCTGCGGAGCATGCGCTACCGGAACGAACAAATTGTGGCCATTGACCAGTTTCCGGACCGGTTTGAAGTTACGCTGGGCAAAGACCTCAAACTTTCCGGGAAAGTATACCTGAACAGCCGCGACATCAATGGCAACTACGTCATCGAAACCCTGGACCAGAACAATCCGAGTTTAGCCAGCGACTATGGGCAGGTGCTGTTCAGCCTTTACAGCCCCGAACCCTACTACGAAGACGACGTGTACCTCGTAGGGGCTTTCAACGACTGGCAACTGATGCCGGAGTACAAAATGGTGTACAACCCTGCCATCAACGGCTACGTGGTGCGAACGCCACTGAAACAAGGCTACTACAATTACGCGTACGCCCTTGCGCCGCGCAAACTGCCCACCACTCCTCAGCCGCTGAATTTAAGTGAAATTGAAGGCGACTGGTACGAAGCAGAAAACGAATACACCATCCTGCTCTATTACCGGCCTTTTGGCGGAAGGTATGACGAACTGGTGGGGTCGCTGACGTTTAGTTCGGTGCGGTAGGGGGCTTTTCTGCATTTCGGCTTTCCCAACCGGCCTGCGGGCATGAAGCAGCATCTGGCTGCTAATAAACTTCTGAGGGTTTGGTAACTTATTGGAGCAATAATTACAGGTATCCCGCCAGGGTACGGAAATAGCATACTACTGGACATTTTTGTCAACATGACGTTTACTAAACTTTATACCAGTGAGCATCGGCAGTGCATAAAAGCAGTGAATAAACTCGACACACCATGTTATGAAAACGAGCTTGTCAGCACTTCATTGGGAGCTGCAATCTTGTCGTATGGAGTCGGCATACAGCGCCCCGGTAGGTGGATCGGCTCGCTGTGGGTTGGGTTGCGGGTTAGGGCGCCTATTTTTGCCTTTCAGGCACCTTTGTGCAGGTTGAATAATGAATATCAGCCAGATACACCTGTGCCTTTGACATGA
>JABWAJ010000577.1 GCA_013361075.1 Saprospiraceae bacterium
TTGGCTCGGCAGTTTCCAGCGCAGATTACGGTGACCCGCACAACGAAGCGGAACGCCTTACTATTTTCGCTAAGCTGGAGGGCGTAAACCGTTTGTTGAAACGCCACGAAGCAGCCTGGGAAGACCTTTGGAAAAGTGATATCCTCATAGAAGGCGACCTCGAAGCGCAACGCGCCATCCATTCGGCCATTTACCACCTTTATTCTTTTTCGCGTGAAGGCATTGCCTACAGCTTGTCGCCAATGGGGCTTTCCGGCCTTGGCTATAACGGTCACGTTTTTTGGGACACTGAATTGTGGATGTACCCTGCGGTGCTGGCGCTGCAACCCGAAATTGCCCGCTCTTTTCTGGAATACCGGTTTGAACGGCTGGAAGCTGCAAAAAAGAATGCGTTTTCCCACGGCTATAAAGGAGCAATGTTCCCATGGGAGTCTTCGGCAGAAGGCTCGGAAGACACCCCTGTTTGGGCTTTGACAGGCCCCTTCCAGCACCACATTACCGGTTGTGTTGGCTGGGCATTCTGGAAATACTACCAAACGACCCAGGACGAGGAGTGGCTGCGTACACGGGGCTATCCGATGCTGAAAGAAGTGGCCGATTTCTGGGCCAGCCGTGTCGAGCGCAACGGCCCTGGGAAATACGACATCAATAATGTGATTGGCGCCAACGAGTGGCAGGAAAATATTGACAACAATGCCTTTACCAATGGCATGGCCATCACTGCACTGCGCTATGCGGCACAGGCAGCCCGTGTCCTGGGCTTAGAGCCAAACCCGGATTGGGAACATGTAGCTGCCAACATCCCCATCCTGAAATTTCCGGACGGCACTACCCGCGAAAACGCTACCTACGACGGCGTCATCATCAAACAAGGCGACGCCAACCTGCTGGCTTATCCGCTAAAAATCGTGACCGACGAAAAAGCCATCCGCAAAGATCTGGAGTACTACGAGCCGCGCATGTCGCCCGAAGGCCCGGCTATGGGACATTCTGTGCTGGCGGCCTTGTACGCACGCCTTGGCGATGCTGAAAAAGCCCACGAGTTGTTTGTCCGCAGCTACAAACCCAACGAGGTGCCTCCTTTTGGCGTGTTGGCAGAAACAGCAGGTGGTACAAACCCCTATTTTGCTACGGGTGCAGGCGGGACTTTACAGGCTGTGTTGTTTGGATTGGGCGGATTGGAAATTACCGACACTGGCATCGTGCAACTAAAAACCAGGCTGCCGAAAAAATGGCGTTCGCTTAAAATGACGGGCATAGGAAAAGAGAAAAAAACCTTTGAAGTGAAGTGAACCTACACGAAACCTTCATGCGGCGCTGCTTTGATTTGGCCAGGCTGGGTGCTGGCAGCGTTTCGCCCAACCCGATGGTGGGGGCCGTGCTGGTGCACCAGAACCGCATCATCGGGGAAGGGTTCCATCAACAGTACGGACAAGCCCATGCTGAGGTGAACGCCGTCAACAGTGTGCATGCGGAAGACCGTCGCCTGTTGCGGGAAGCGACCTTGTATGTGTCGTTGGAACCTTGCTGTATTTTTGGTAAAACGCCGCCATGTACCAACCTTATTCTGGAAAACCACATCCCAAGGGTTGTTATTTCCTGCCTGGATCAAACCCCGGGTGTGGCAGGCAAGGGAGTAGAAGTACTGCGCGCAGCTGGTGTGGAAGTCATTTGTGGTGTTTTGGAAGCAGCAGGCCAACGCCTCAGTGCTGTGCGCAATACTTTCGTTTCACAACACCGCCCTTACATCCTCCTCAAGTTTGCCAAAACCAGCAATAATTTTTTCTGCCCGGAAGACAGGTCCCAGTTCTGGATTACCAACAAATACGCTAAACGCCTGGTACACCGGTGGCGCAGCGAAACGGATGCCATTTTGGTTGGAACCAATACCGCTTTACACGATAACCCGGAGTTGACCAATCGCCTGTATTTTGGAAAATCGCCATTGCGAGTAGTACTTGACCGGACGCTCCGCCTGCCCAAATCACATGCAATTTTTGACGGTACTTTTCCAACCTTGATTTTTACAGAGTTCCCAACCGCTGAATCGGGTAATAATCTGGAATTTGTTGGAGCATCATTCGGGACGCATCTGTTGCAGCAAGTTTTGGCCCACCTTGCCGAACGAAAGTGTACCTCTCTGATCGTTGAAGGGGGCGCGCAATTACTGCAAACATTTATCGAAGCCGGGCTTTGGGATGAAGCACGGGTATTTACCGGACTGCATTCCTCGCTGCCGGAGAGCAGATTAGTCAGAGGCATCCCTGCACCGGTAATACCGGCGGCCCCTGCTTATTCAAAAACCATCGCGGGCGATTTGCTGGAGGTCTTTTTTAACCCTCATTCGCTGGCTTGTCTGGCTGCTCCTGGTGTTTCTTCAGGTAAGACTCAATAAACCCGGCGATTACTTCAAGGGCTGTACTGAAGTGCTTGTTGTTATTGATGACAATATCCGCTTCGTCCATATAAGGCTGAATGTAGCGTTCAAAGGTAGGCAATACGTGTTTTTCGTATCGGTAGAGCACATCGTCGAGCGGATAATTTCGCTCTACCTGATCCCGTTTGATGCGGCGGATGACTTTCAGGTTTTCCTTGGCATGCAGAAAGACTTTCAGATCAAGCAGTTTCCGAATCCGCTTGAAATGAAAAACAAAAATCCCCTCAACAATGATGACTGGTGCAGGCCGGAAAGTCAGCATCGCAGGAGTAGCCAGTTTGTTGTTATACAGATACTCGAGCCGCTCCACTGTTTCTCCCGCAAGCAGCCGCATCACATCTTTGGCGAAAGCCTTTTTGTCAATTGAGCGGGGCAAGTCGAAGTTTTGGACACCCTGGCTATCTACCAGTTGCTCTTCCCTGGGTCGGTAATAATCGTCCTGAGAAATCAGACAAACCGACTCGTCTCCAAAACGTCGCTTTAATTCTTTAACAAAAGTTGTCTTGCCGGAGCCGCTGCCCCCGGTAATCCCCATGATAAAAGGCTTCATTGCAAGCTGTTGTACAGGTAAAGGGTTGATACAGTCTAATGTTTAACAGCATTGGATATGGATGCTGATGGTACGTGTTTGTATTTAAATACCAGCGGGAAAACAATTCCCAACACAAGTGCATATGCGGCAAAAGTAAACCAGATGTAGGGCCAGTTTCTAACCCCGTCAACGGTGAAGCTATCTACTACCCACCCACTGATAAACCCTCCGAAAAATGCGCCAAGTCCGTTGGTCATTAACATAAATAAGCCTTGCGCGCTGGCTCTGATTTTGATGTCTGCCTCCTGTTCGACAAACAGCGAACCGGAGATGTTGAAAAAATCAAAGGCCATGCCATAAACGACCATAGACAATACGAGCAGAATTAATCCATCGCCGGGGTTGCCGATTCCGAAAAGGGCAAAACGCAAAAACCAGGCAAAAATACTGATCATCATCACCTTCTTTATGCCGAATTTATTGAGAAAAAACGGAATGGTCAGGATGAAAAGTGTTTCGGATATCTGACTGATGGACAACAGCAAATTGGGGTGTTGCACCCCAAATGAGTCCGGATAAGTATTTTTAAAATCGTCAAGAAAAGTACCCCCAAACAGATTGGTAATTTGAAGAGCTGCT
>JABWAJ010000578.1 GCA_013361075.1 Saprospiraceae bacterium
GCAAGGCGACACCGGCTCGCCCGAAGTGCAGATCGCGCTGCTGACCAACCGCATCAACGACCTCACCGGTCACTTCAAGGAACACGTCAAGGACCACCATTCGCGCCGCGGCCTGCTGCGCATGGTGAGCCAGCGTCGCAAGCTGCTCGATTACCTGAAGCGCACGAATGCCGACAGCTATCGTGCGCTGATCGAGCGCCTCGGCCTGCGCAAGTAACGCGGCGAGTTGCACGTGCCCCACGCTGTCGCGGGCATGACCCGATACGCCGGCGACGCCCAGGACGGGCGCGCCGGCTTTGTCGTTTCTGGGGCGGCTGTGTCCGCCCCCTGCTGATTGAAAGGATAGTCCCTTGCTTACTGCTACCAAGAAAAGCTTTGCCTTCGATGCCGGTGAGTGTTCCTGAATCCCAATTGACGTCTCCATTTTTTATGGCAATAAAATTTGCTTCGGGGCTGCTTTCGTTTACTTCTACAAAGTTCGGAACAGCCTCATGAAAAGGATTTTGGGGCATTGGAAACTGGTAGGCCGCATCCACAAAGCGCCATGAATCGCCCAAAAAATCAGGATTAATACCAGCAATAAACCGACTAATCAAGACCAGGTCAAAAGTAGATATGTCACCGCTACTGTCCAGATCCGCTGCCAGGATTTTGTAGGGGTTGCCAAGGTTTACAATATTCAGTTCATGCTGCCGAATCAATATCAGATCAGAGATATCAACCCCGTTGGAGTGGTCGAAGCTGCTAGAAATTGGCCTCACCATGTAGGTTCCTTCTGGCAATATCATGGAATATCTGCCATTGGCTGCTGTTGTTGTAAAATAGGACTGAACGCCATCTGAAATTTCAACCTCCACATCCGGAAGCAAGGCTCCCCAGGGCGTTCTGATTTCTCCGGAAACTAAAAAGTTAGAAGTATCGCAAAAACCGAAACCATCCTCTGACGTGACGGTGGTTTCACACCAGGCGTAGTTAGGCCCGCCTACTGTACCATCGGGCTGGATGGCATAAGGATTATCAGCATTGTCCCAGGCATAAATCCGGATGTTTACTGATCCAATATCATCGCAGGTCAGAAAGAGATGATCCTGATCCGGATCTGGAATAACAGTGCCATTTAACACCTGATCGGACCGATGGATGCTGTATCGTGTCGGGCCGGTACATTCTCCGTTTAAACCTAATAGAATGTCTGTTGCCCAAATTTGCATCCAAGCCGGGTCAAGATCCCCGTCTCCATCTATGTCGGTAACTGGATCATTTTGCAATAAAAGTACGGAAAGGTCATTGACACATTGTGGTGGAGCCATATGACAGTCCCTTACAAATACCTGCCAAATACACTGCGCGATATTATTGCAACCATCTGTAGCCGTGATTGTTATGAGATGTTCACCAATAGCAGTACCTGCAAATGAAACCCCTTCCGGTGGAATATTGCCGCTACCCAGCGATCCGGAATAGGTATACACCAGATCGTTCAGCGCACAATTGGTACTCCAGTTAGGATAAGGCAACAAAAAAATCCCCGTGCAGCCTGCTTCTGTCAAACAAATCTCTGCGTCATCAGGGCAGGTTGTGGTGATTTGGGCGGAAGCCATCATACTGATACAAAGACAAATCATCATCGTACAGATGCCCCATATGTTCCGGATTACTTTCATCGTCATGGATTTTATTCGTGGTTTTTATTACAATTCATTCACGATACAAAAATCCGTTAAGATTGCTGAGCAGACAAAGACAAAAACACCCCTATTGTAAAAAAATTGGTTTGATTATTTTTATTTAAAAAATTGATTTATAATTTTTTAGTTTTAATTTTTGTGCTTCAAATTAAAATTTATCAGACTGCATTTTTTTATTACTATGAAAAAACACCTCTTGATTGACCTTTTGCAGCACTTTGAACGCAAAGAATTCCGGAAATTCTGCGACTTTGTACAATCTCCTTTTTATAACGGGCGGGAAGACCTGAAAATACTGGCCGACTATTTGTACACTTGCTTCTGGGAAACCCATGTTTTGCCGGATAAAGTGCAAATTTTTAAAAAGCTATACGGCAAAATCCCCTATGACGACCAAAAGGTGCGTATGGCCATGAGCTTGCTTTATCGGCTCGCCCAACGGTATCTGGCCAATAGCGAATGGCAGTTAGAAGCGTTGCCTGAAAAAGTCATGCTCATGCGGGCATTGCGTCGCCGGAATCTGGCCCATCACTTCGAACACACGCTGAAAGGGCTTGCGGAAGGTGTAGGAAGCCCGCAGCAAAGTGCTGATTATCAAATCAACAGCGCCGCTTTATTGTCAGAAATTTACCACCACAACGTCGTAAAGGAACGCATCGGCGAAATGAACTTACAGGCCATTTCCGACCATATTGACCGAGGTTTTTACATCATGAAATTGCGAATCGCTTGTCTGGCGTTATCGCATCAGGCCGTATACAAAGCGGATTACGATCTTGGGCTGCTGCCCGAAATTCTTACCGACATCAACCAAAAAAACAGGACAACACATCCGGCTGTGGCAGCTTATTATCATTGCTACCTCATGCTGCGCTATCCGGAAATACCACAGCATTTTCAGCATTTTCTCCTCATCCTGTTTGAAGAAGAAGAGAAATTTCGGGAAGACGAAATACACGACTTTTACCTGATGGCCATCAATTTTTGTACCCAAAGCTACAACAAAGGCAACGATGCTTACCTGCCTGATCTGCTCGGCCTGTACCGACGGGGCTTAGAAAAAGGTGTATTGGCCAACGGCAAACACTTTTCGCGTTTTGTATACCGCAACATTGTCACCCTCGGCCTCATCCTGAAGGAATACGACTGGACAGAACAGTTCATCGTTCGCTACAAAGACTGGATTGAAACGGCTTTTCGCGACAGCATGTACAGCTTCTGCATGGCGCGATTGGCGTACAGCCGGGGCGATTATGATACCTCGCTCTTGTTGTTGCAAAAATCGGAATACGAAGACCTATTACTCAATCTGTCTGCTAAAACCGTCCTGCTGAAGATCTTTTACGAGCTCCGCGAATACGACTCGCTGGAGGCCCACTTAAACGCCATGGAAAAATTCCTGATTCGCAAAAAACAGATGGGGTACCACCGCGACAACTACCTGAATATCATTCGTTTTACGCGAAAAGTATTAGAAGCAACCGATAAAGAGTCACTGCGTCGCTTGCAACAGGAAGTGGAACAAACCAAAAATGTAGCTGAGCGGCAATGGCTGATGACGCAGTTGGAAGCCCGGTAAATTGATGAGAGATGATTGATAAATGAGGATTGATGGGGTGGAGGGCATACACATGGGCTCAATCGCCTCTGCCCACACCTGCATGCTGCATTTTTGTTCAGTAGACTTGTTGCGACGGGAATCATCGTGAGCCGAAAATGGCTCTTTTTCGGCCACTCATCGCCTTTTTTTCGTCACAGAACAGGGCTATGCTCCTCAAAAAACGCTGTGATTGGCCAAATGACTGGGCGATCCCGAAGGGTGAATGCCCTGTGGGCATTCAAGTGAAGGAACGCGTCAGCGGTGTTTAGCCATTTCCACCACCACGCTGCCCCGTCGCAACAAGT
>JABWAJ010000579.1 GCA_013361075.1 Saprospiraceae bacterium
ATTCGGCTCAAAATTTGCCGTTGGTGCTGTTGTTGCAGTCAGGCAAACATTGGGCATATCAAAATCTTCCGTTTCATCGCCGGTAGCATCCGCGCTGCCCTGATCGGCATTTTTCCCCATACCGCGTTTTGCAAAAGCTTCCCAGATCAAACAGCGGTGTGCATTTTGGTACAGAATTTCATCTGCTTTCAAAATGGCGTCGCGGGCGTCTATATACCCGGGGCCGCAGGGCTGCAATTTCATGCCTTCAATGACCAATCGCAGGGCGACGTTGTTGCCTCCGGTTCCATTGTACCAGTCGGGGTCGAAACCTTCTGCGTCAATCAGTTTCCAGGTCATGTCCCACAATACCTGACTCCAGATTTCACCTACGGCGTGAACGCCCACACTGGTAGCCACACTCCCGTAGGTATGCGGGTTGATGGACATGTCGGTGGAGTAGGGAAAGCGTCGGATACCCTGGCCGCTTAGGTCATTCAGGGCATACGTGCCGATGCCGCGTGAATCCGTTCCGGCGTCTCCGGGTTCAATGCTCAGGATCAGCCCCAGCCAGTCGCTCCAGCCCTCGCCTCCCTGTTCTGCATTAAACAAACAATTGGAATTGGAAGGCCCCCCGGTAAGGCGGTTGGAAAGGCCGTGTCCGTATTCATGCGCTACAATGCCGTTGTCAAGCGAACCGTCGCGATCAGCACTCGTAGCGCCACCGCCACCACCAAGGGTAACTTCCACCGCAACCCCGGCATTAAGCTGCTCCCGGATCAAATCGCCATCGGCTTGAGAAATCATCACCGACGGGATGTCCGTATTGCCCGTTCCACCCATAGAAATGGGGGCTCCTCCGGTATTGTTGATAACGACAACTGCAATGGCACCTGCGCCTTCTGCCGCATTGACTTTGCTGATGAATGAGCAGGCGCCCCGGTCAATGAAAACAATTTTTCCTGCAAGGTCATTTGCGTTTTGCAGAGCCTGGCAGGCATCTGTGTTTGGAGCTTCGACATCATTAACGAGTACGGCTGCCCCGGTAACGGGAGCCGCGAGGCCCGGGCCAAAAGTTGCCTCTACAGCAAAATAATCCCCGGCAATGCCTTCGGGCAAAAGCACCTGCAGGACAGCCGGTTCATCGGCCGGCCACAAATACATCTGCATGGTGCCGTTCGCGCCGTCATCCGGGGTGCTGAAATTGGCATTGTTGGTGCCACCGCCATCCTGACCTTCTGCCAAAACGTAATCGTCACCCAAACCTTCTCCTCCGTAATTGGTGGCCTGGAAATTGCCCGCACGCTCGTCAAAGCCATGTTCATAGAGAATGTCATGGAGCATGTTGTTCATGTAAAACAGATTCGTCAGCACAGCATCCTGGTTGGCTTCCGGTGCCTGAGACAGGTCAATCGGGAAATCGAAATTCAGTGCCGGGCCGCCATCAGGCGAATACCCGGGCGTATTGGCATCTGCCCGGTCTTCGTAGGCATACACATTATTTCCTCTGGTGATGGTAAATTCTGCGCCATCAGCGCCATCCGTATCGTGCCATCCATAGGGCGAAGCCACCGTGGAATGCGGATCGGTCACCAGGCTCCGGCCGCCAAAAAGCGGGGCTTCCAGCGGCAGGGCATATACATTGTAATTACCGGCAGTGAGTTTTTCCTCCCCGGCTGGTACCGGTGCATCAGTCATTCGGCGGTGTGAATCCCTACAGGCAGCGCCGTGTTGGTGTCCGGGACCAAAATCGCAGTAGGCCGTCCAGTTGTTTTTTTCTAAATATTCCCCCGTGAGGGCATCTATGCGGATGTTCCACCAGTCGCGGCTGCCCACCGGGGCGATGCTGACGTTCCAGGCTAAACGCAGGGCGTTTCCCTGCGCCAGGTAAAGCAGTTCGACCGTTATGTCCTCCCGGGCTATGCCACCACCTGACAAGACAGAGCGCCTGCGCGGTGTTTCCGCACGCAGCAACCCAAGCCTTTCTTTCAGGGTCAACCCCAGGTGAGCTGCCGCTGCTTCCACGGCTTGTTCTTTAGTCAGCACCGGTTCGGCGGCAGTTGCTTTTCTCCCCGCATCGGCGTGAAAGCGATTGGCAAAATGTACCACCTTTCCATCGCGTAGGGCCATCGTGCTTACCGCATTGAAAACCCGAAGGCCAGCAACCTGTTGATGCAGGTAGGTGTAGGTCACGCCCGTTTCCCGGTTGGTGTACTGGTCGGAAACAACATAGTTGGCGATGTCGGCATCGGTGAGTTGCCAGTCTGTTTTTGCCCGTTGCAGATAGGCGTTGATTTCAGCCTGGTATTGCTGTGCGCCGAGCGGGAGAACACTCGCCAGCAATACCAGAAATAAGGCAATTCGAATGAGTTGTCGTTGTTTGAGCATAAAAAGAAAATTGGTTGGTTGATGATTGTTTTACGGCGCAAATCTGATTTTTCACCCTTTTATCTGGTCAAAATCATGCCCGAAAAAGACCTCAGTTCAAAAAGATGGGCTAAGCTACTGCGTTTTTTTCTAATATGTGGAATATTAGCGGGATGGTCGGGCGGGCGACGGTGCAGATTAAAGATCAGGTACTTAATGGGGGATAGAATTGCCCTTAGATGCAGGAACAGAACCAAACAAAGAAAGATGGTTCAGCCCTTGTTTTTATCCTTCTACCCAAGTACTTTGCACTTTACAATATCATACAATACAAACCACTCTCTATGAATTTTTATAAAACATTAAAACAACCTTTTTTTGGAAGCTTTATGGTAAAATGGAGAAATCCGCTTACTACAGAAGCGCAAAATCATTGGGAGCAGGTCAAAGTAACCAGCAAATCCGGCGGAACGATTGTAGGTCTTTTTGCCAGAACGCCTCAGGCGAAAGCAACCATTGTTCTGGGACACCCCATGGGAAAGGAGGCAAAAGGGTATTTTTTAAAAAACGGGTATACTGACTTATTGCGGAACAATGGTTATAATGTACTGATATTTGACATTAATGGCTTTGGAGAAAGCACACATGGCAATTTTTTTTACTTTGAAGACATTACAGCCATCAGCATTAAAGCCAAAGAATTGACTCCACAGTTAAAAATTGGCTACCACGGGGTTTCATTAGGTGCTCAATGGGCGACCATTTCATTTGCAGACCATCTTCACTGCTACGATTTTGCAATTGTTGAAAGTGCTGCAACGACGTTAGAAGAATTCTGGATCCACTTTCCAGTTGCCTACAGGGTATTGAAAACAATTTATGTGTTTACCCCCAGGCTACGGCGAAAAATACAAATGGTGAATAGAATTAAAGAGGCCCAAAGGCTTCAATCCATCCTCTTCATTTATTCAGAAACAGATAATTGGACCACCGTCTCCATGGGCAAAAGATTCCGGGACAATTGCCCCATAAAGTCCGAACTATGGACCGTGCCTGAAGCGAAGCACGCGATGATCATAAAATCGAGCCATAGTGAAGCTTACAAACAGAAAATATTGGACTATTTTAACCAGGAAAGTGCTGAACTGAAAAATGAACACCCATAAAAAAGTAGCGATCGTAACCGGTGCCGGGCAAGGCATTGGTTTTGAAATTTGCAAACAGCTCGTTCAGGAT
>JABWAJ010000580.1 GCA_013361075.1 Saprospiraceae bacterium
GTCCACACGTTTGTAGGTGACTTCACTCAACATCTGCACTTTTTTCATGCGCAGGGCAGCACGGTGTATCCAACCGGTGGTTTTGGCCAGGCGGTCACCAGGTTTGCCTTTTGAGCGCTGTAGCAGGTATATTTCGCGGGCTGCCGCTTCGGGTTTGGGTTTGGCAAGAGCGCCGCGGTTGCTGTACGACATGTCTACCCCCCATTCTTTCATGAAGGCTTCGACATTCGTGCTCGGCGATTCGCCCTGGTGGACTAAATACTCCGCCACGTCGAAGCCGATGCCGCCCGCACCAATGATGGCCACGGTGTTTCCAACCGGCTTTTTGTCGCGCAACACTTCAATGTAACTCAACACTTTGGAGTGCCGGATGCCTTCGATGTTCAATACGCGCGGGCTAACGCCCGTTGCAACGACGACCTCCTCAAAACCTTGCGCACCCAACATTTCTGTGGTAGCAAACGTATTCAGGTGCAACTGCACCCCGTGAACGTCAAGTTGTTTGCGGAAATAACGCAGTGTTTCATAAAATTCCTCCTTGCCGGGGATGCGTTTGGCCAAGTTGAACTGGCCACCAATTTCGTTGCTCGCTTCAAAGAGATGTACTTCATGACCGCGTTCGGCAGCAATGCTTGCAAATGCCAATCCTGCAGGGCCTGCGCCCACTACTCCAATTTTTTTTCTGCGGGTGACAGGCGGGTAATTCAATTCCGTTTCGCGGGCCGCTCGCGGATTCACCAAACAGCTTGCCGTGTTGCGGTTAAAAATATGATCGAGGCAAGCCTGGTTGCATCCGATGCAGGTATTGATTTCGGCGGCACGGTTCTCGGCAGCTTTTTTTACAAAATCAGGATCGGCCAAAAAGGGGCGCGCCATCGAAACCATGTCGGCACAACCGTCGGCGATAATTTGTTCGCCCAGCTCCGGCGTATTGATGCGGTTGGTGGTAATGAGGGGGATGCCCACTTTTCCCATCAGCCGTTTGGTCACCCACGCAAAACCGCCACGCGGTACCATTGTAGCAATGGTGGGCACCCGCGCTTCGTGCCAGCCGATGCCCGTGTTGATGATGGTAGCGCCGGCCGCTTCGATTTCGCTGGCCAAATACTCTACTTCGTCCCACGAGCTGCCGTCTTCCACCAGGTCCAGCATCGAGAGGCGGTAAATGATGATGAAATTGGGGCCTACCCGTTCGCGGATACGGCGCACAATTTCGATCGGGAAGCGGATGCGGTTTTTGAATTCACCGCCCCACTGGTCTTTGCGTTTGTTGGTTTTGGAAACGATGAACTGGTTGATGAGGTACCCTTCCGAGCCCATCACTTCCACGCCATCGTAGCCTGCCTCCTGCGCCAGAGCTGCGCAATTGACAAAGTCACGGATGGTGCGCTCCACGCCCCTGCCGCTCAACGCCCAGGGCCTGAACGGCGAAATCGGCGACTTAATGGCCGAAGGTGCTACCGCCAGCGGGTGGTAGCCGTAGCGGCCCGCGTGCAGGATTTGCATGCAAATTTTCCCGCCTTCTGCATGAACGGCATCAGTGACAATGCGGTGTTTGCGCGCAGCCGCGTCAGTAGCCAATCTTGCAGAAAAAGGCCCCACCCAGCCAGCCCGGTTGGGCGCAATGCCCCCGGTGACGATCAGCCCTACCCCACCCCGCGCGCGTTCGGCAAAATAGGCTGCCATTTTTTCAAATCCATTGGCGGTTTCTTCCAGGCCGGTGTGCATGGAACCCATTAACACACGGTTTTTGAGTTGGGTAAATCCCAGATCGAGCGGCGCAAGCAGGTGCGGGTATGGAGAATTTGGCACGGGAGAACAGGTTTTATCGTTTGCGAAAACGTATTGCGAAAACGTGTCGGACACTTGCGAAGTGTCCGACACGTTTTCGCAATAACCGCCCAAATTTACTGATAAGCAATGGCATATTCTTTGGCCTTTTCAATAATTTCCGTCATCTTATTTTTTTAATCCTGCAATGCGGGTTTCATGCTAATCACTTGATTGCGACCACATGCCCGGGCAAAACCGTCGGCACAAAAAATGACGATTGAAGTCACTCCACCACCCGCATGAGCACTCCCTGGCGCGTTCCCATCCAGCGGGCATCCGGATTTGCTTTTGAATAAGGCTGCACCACAATGCGATCCATGGGGGCTTCAAAGAACCGGAGTGCTGCATTCAAATCTTCAATTTTCAACATTTCTTCCGTTTCTGAATTACCGGGAACAGCAATAAACAATTGCCCGCCCTTTGCTTTTTTAAACAAGCGGATCAGGTGATCGAGGTAAGGATTTTGTAAAACCAGTTGTTTCTTGCGGTTGTAGTAATACCCTTTTTCGAGTTGGAAATTGCCGTCAAAAAAAATTTCCCGGCTGTATCTCGGCAGTACAGCGTCGAAGTTCTCCCAATGCTGGGGTTTGGGGTAGTAGAAAAAATTCAGCATCCGGTCATTCAACTTCCCGGTAATGCGGTATTCAAACGTCGGCTCAGGAAAGGCCGTCAGGGAGTCGCCACAGGCAACAGGCGTCAACGGGCTGAACGCATCCAGCAGCAGATTGCCGCCATAGATCAAATTGTCGGTACGGGCGTAATGAACCTCCAGCATTAGGAATTCATAAGCTTGATCGGCTTTAAAATCAATGGTATAAGGCCGCCAGTCCAGATGGTTGACAGGCGGCGTTTCGGCCAGCAACTGCCGGGGAGTACACAGATCCTCACCGGCCCAGATGCGCAGTTTTACGGGGCGGTTAAAGTTGGCCGGCAATCCTGTAGCCTGACTGAGGCTGCGGTATTCTTCCGAGCGGGCTGCATAAAAAGTCAGGCTGTAGCACTGACCGGCTTTCAGGGGTTTGACTAATTTTTGACCGATGGCTTCGCGGGTGCCGTTGTCCCTTGTAATCATGCCAAGATAGGTAGCTCCATTCCATGGCAATGCATTAACCCCCAAAATTGCGTTGGGCAAAACATCCGGCGGCGTTTCCTCTGCACTGCCGCAGTTGGTCCAGCAAACGGGTACCTTCCCCACTCCGGGCAAATCTTCAAACGAAGGATTCAGGATGGTGAGCGGCAATGGGGAGGGGCCCTGACCGAAAACGACAAGGGTACTCAGTAAATATGAAATAGTGATCCATTGTTTCATTCAGGGATAACGTTTGGAAATTCATTTTCGCTCCAGGCGAAACAACAAACCTTTTTTTGATCCAACCCATTTTACACCTTGATCTGCTTGTGAAAATGACTGAATTTCAATCGCTTTCATTGGCGCGTCAAAATATCTGAGGGAGGCTTTCAGATCCTCGATTTTTGAGACTTCCTCAGCCTCGGTTTCTCCGGGCACAGCAATGACCATTTTAGTACCCGGTGTTTTTTTAAGCAGCGCGATAAGGTGATCTAAGTAAGGATTTTGCAAAATGAGCATGGCCCTTTCGTAATTATAATAATATCCTTTCTCTAAAAAGCCATCTTGTGTGTAGGCAATCAGTCTACTGTATTTTGGAAGCAGATCATCCAGGTTTTCCCAACCAGCAGGCGGCTGGTAGGCGAAGTGATCCTCAGGA
>JABWAJ010000581.1 GCA_013361075.1 Saprospiraceae bacterium
TTTTGGGCTCAAAAAGTAGAAATAAACCAGGAGCAATGACCATCCGGCTAAATTCCAGCAGGACTCCAGTCAAATGCACAAGCAAAATATGCACAGCCATTGCTCGCCGGTAGGGGCGAAACTTGTTTCTGAGCATTGCTCCTTCCTGGTCCTACAACTTTGAAGCCAAGGAAGTCCCGGGGTGGTTTCCAAACAATGGTACCTTAGAATTCTATTTCAACCGGCGCAAGCCCGAAGATGACTTCCGACACCCAGTACATCATAGGTCTGGATTTCTATCTTTGGGAAAAGAAACTGCCGAAACCGGTGAACCCGTAAAAAAAGAATAGTATTGACCGAACCACCAGCCCCATCGGTGGCTGAGCGGAGTCGAAGCCACACCTCCCGTCGTTTCGACTCCGCTCAACGACCATACCCTATTGGGCTTTAAAAACACATACTATCTAAACAAAATCTAAATAGCCTTGTTAAGTCATGAATTTTGCCTACTTTCGCTGATGATTAATGCGGGATTTATGACGCCATCTATTTCCATCACCATCGCCGACGCGCAATACCTGACCCGATTGGGCCTGCGTTATGCGCTTGCGTCCAACCCGCGCATTGACATCATTGCCGAAGCAGGCGACGAGGAAGAATTGCTGGAAGCATTGGCCAGCCGCGCACCCGACCTTTTGGTGCTCGACCACAACCAGCCTGGTTATTTCAGCGCCGATACCATCGGTAAAGTCCGGAAATTAGCGCCCGCCACCGGCATACTGATCATTAGCGCCATCAGCGATAAAAACAGCGTTTATCTTGCCCTGGAGCATGGCATCAACAGCTTCCTGACCAAAACCTGCGATCAGGAAGAAATCCTCGATGCAGTGAAAGCAACTGTCAAAGGGGAAAAATTTTTCTGCACCAAAGTACTGGATTGCCTGCTGGAACGCACCTTTGGCAACAGTGCGGAAAGCGACTGCTCCCCCGTACCGCTTTCGCCCCGGGAAATTGAAATTGTGCGCCTTGTAGCCAAAGGGCTGATCGCCAAAGAAATCGCTTCCCTGCTCAACCTGAGTACCCACACTGTGTATACCCACCGGAAAAACATCATGAAGAAACTGAGTCTGAGTTCTTCTTCGGAGTTGATGATGTATGCGATCAATACGGGAATTTTGAATTGATTGCTACCTAATCATACCTAACATTAGGGATAATCCTTGCAGGTTATTACCTAAGTTTTCAAGGTACGTTTTGGCTCATACAAGGGCCAGCCATTCTATTTTTGCTGCACAAATTTTATTTAGACAAAATCAATATAAAAACATGCAGCATTTAAAACACCTGACCTTAACCACCCTCGGCCTAGTCAGCCTCGGGTTGGGTTCTTTGAACGCCCAGGAATTCATTTCAGCCGCATCGGACACCACCATTTCGATGTTTTACGAAGCGCCCGCCGTCAAGGTACTGGGTGAAAAGCCCCGACTGATGGGCGATTTACCAGGTTCTGCAACCTTCCTGTCACCGAAAACCATCCGGGAACTCCAGCCCAACACCAGCAGCGAAGTACTGCGCACCGTACCCGGTGTCATCATCACGGAAGAAGAAGGTGTAGGCATGCGCCTCAACGTGGGCATCCGCGGACTGGATCCTGACCGGAGCAGCCGTGTACTGGTGTTGGAAGACGGGATTCCCGTGGCCCTGAACCCGTTTGGGGAACCGCAGTTGTACTATTCGCCGGTCATTGACCGTATGGAGAGCATCGAAGTACTCAAAGGCAGCGGACAGATTTTATTTGGCCCGCAAACCGTCGGCGGCGTCATCAATTACATCACGGCCGATCCGCCAGCGCAGGAAGCCGGCCGGGTGCGCCTCGTCGGGGGCGAAAATGGTTATTTCAGCGGGCTGTTTAGCTACGGTAATACCATCGGGAATGCCGGATTCAAAGTAGACTACCTGCGCAAACAGGGCGACCGGATCGGGGCAACCAATTTCCGGATCAACGACCTGAGTGCCAAAATCAACCTCAGCATGGGCCCTAAATCTATGCTTGGGTTAAAATTCGGGGTGTACGACGAGTTGTCGAATTCTACCTACATTGGCCTGACGCAATCCATGTACGAAGCCGGCGACCAGGATTTTGTGCAAATGGCTCCGGACGACCGCCTTACCGTGCGCCGGGTTTCGCTAAGTGCCATCCACGAATACCGGTTCAGCCTGAATACGAAGCTCAAAACCTCCGCGTTTGGCTACACCACTACGCGCAACTGGCAGCGCCAGGATTTCAGTTCTGCTCCGGCCAGCAATGCCACCGGTGTGGTTTGGGGCGATACCAATATTCCCGGAAGCGCAGTGTACATGCGCAATTCAAACGGCCACCGCAACCGGCAATTTGAAGTAGCCGGCGTAGAGTCGCGCCTCATGCACCGTTTCAATTTAGGCACCGTCGCCAACCGCCTTGAAGCAGGCGCGCGTTTCCTCCACGAACGTGCCTTCGAGCAGCGGGTAAACGGCAAAAAAGCGGATGCCCGTTCGGGCACTCTGGTGAGCGATGAAATCCGGAGTGGCCAGGCCATCAGCGCATTTGTGCAAAACAAATTTGAACTGGGCGAAAAATTAGCCATCACCGCAGGTTTGCGTTCTGAAACCTATTTCTACGAGCGCCATATTCTGCGCAATGCAGAAAAAGATACGAGCATTCTGTCGAACGCCACCATCAGCCAGATCCTGCCGGGCGCGGGTATCAACTATAACCTGAGTGAAACCTGGAGTTTGTTTGCAGGCGTTCACCGGGGGTTTGCACCACCACGGGTACTTGACGCCATCGCCAACAACGGCGTAGTGTACAACTTAGACCCCGAATTGAGTTGGAACACCGAAATTGGTTTCCGCAATCAGGTTAGCACTCATTGGGCACTGGAGTTTACTGCCTTTAACATGAGCTTTTCCAACCAGATCATTCCGATTTCGGAATCTTCAGGCGGCAGCGGAACGGGTTTTGTCAATGGTGGCAGCACCCTGCACCGGGGCTTAGAGCTTGGCCTGCGTTACGACCTGGGCCGCCAGTTGTTGCCGACTGGACATCGCCTCGAATGGTCTTTGAATGGCACATATGTCAATGCGTATTACGACAAAGATCGTTTTGTCGGTGAAGGCGACTCCAAAGTCAATATCCGGGGTAACCGAACGCCGTATGCCCCGGAATGGTGGCTGTCGGCGGGTTTTGCCTACGAGGCACCCAAAGGCCTTTCCCTGCGGTTTACCGGCAACTATACCGGCGAGCAATTCACAGACGAACTTAACTCCGTTACGCCTTCCGCAAATGGCCAGACCGGGCAACTACCTGCTTATTTCGTAATGGACGCCAGCGCGCGATTCCAATTCCAGGGCGGAAAACTGGCCCTGACCGAAGCAGTAAAAAACCTCACTGATGAGCGTTACATCAGCACCCGTCGCCCCCAGGGCATCCGGGTTGGCCTGCCGCGGATGATTACAGCAGGCATTGACTGGAAATTCTAAAAAAAGCCGGATAAAAAATAAATTACAACCCTTGCAGGTTTTCAAGTGAAACC
>JABWAJ010000039.1 GCA_013361075.1 Saprospiraceae bacterium
TGTTGACGGATGGCAGCACCGGAACCATCGTATTTAAACAGGAATGATTGATGATCAACCCCGTCAAGATTCTCTGTGTGGATGCTGACCCGCTTATCCGATTCTACCGTGAAATGGCCATAATAACCGGCTAAAAAATCATGTTGGATGGAAATGTCTTGCAAGTCCTGGATGAAATCAGTAACAGCGGTTTCCTGTTCAGGGGTTTCGTAGACAACGTATCCCCAATAGGTTTGTTCGGGAATGCGAAACAGGCTCTTGTGGCGAATGGTAAAACCATGCTCCGTGTTCATATCCAAATGGTAAGCATCACCGGTTACGGTCAATTGACCTTCATTGAATACCGTATTTTTAAGATCGAGTTTCATCGTGTAAAGCCCGCCATTCAGTCTGCCAGCAGGCGCACTGGCAAAGATTTGAGCAGGACCGGGCTGGCAATCCTGAGGGGTTGAAATGGCATTTAGAGAAAGTTTTACGGTATTTCCGGTACGGTTGAGGTTATAAGAGATCGTTGCATTTTCGCAATCCTGTGCCTGTATGGTTTCCATTTGAAAAACCAGTTCCCGGCTTTCCGGATAAAGATTTTCCCACAAATCAATATAAAACTCACGATCTACATCCGGTACAATGATCGGATCGCCGAGGGAATCTAATTTGCAAGCGCCTAACAAGGTAGTCAGGGCTGCGGCCATGCAGGCAAATTTCAAAAATCGGTTGTGTACATTGCGTTTCATATCCTTTCTCTCTTACTGATGTCCTTTTCAATAGGAACGGGAAAGCCGCGAAAATGCTGCCCCGTGAAGATATTAATTTCAGGGTAGTGCATAGGGGTGAAGGCCATCTTTTCCCATCTTATTTGTACGAAAACCCTTCAAGTAGGTTGCATTGGTCTGTGTAAAATGGAATTTCATCCATTCTTGTCTGTTTTTGACAAAGATCTGGCTTACTTAGAGTTGATAAACACCCGACTGTTATGATTCAATTACAACAGGTGCGCAAAGCATACCGCACTGATTACACCTCACTACAGGTGCTCAAAGGCATTGACCTGCACATCCGGGAAGGAGAATTCGTCTCCATCATGGGGTCTTCCGGTTCGGGAAAATCAACCTTGCTCAATATTCTGGGCATTCTCGACGATTATGACGAAGGCCATTACATCCTGGATAATGTTTCGATCAAAAATCTGACGCAAACCCAGGCCGCCCTGTACCGCAATCGCTTTATTGGGTTTGTTTTCCAGTCCTTCAATCTGCTCCCTTTCAAATCTGCAGTTGAAAACGTAGCACTGCCGCTTTACTACCAAAAAATAGACCGGAAACTGCGCCGCGACATTGCGATGGATTACCTGGAGCGGGTAGGCCTGCGCGACTGGGCAGAGCACCTGCCCAATCAATTATCGGGCGGGCAACAGCAGCGGGTAGCCATTGCCAGGGCTCTGGTTTCCCAGCCCAGGGTCATCCTGGCAGACGAGCCTACCGGTGCTTTAGACACCCAGACCTCCCGGGAAGTGATGGAACTTTTTAAAGCCGTCAACAAGGAAGGCATCACCGTGATCATTGTGACACACGAACACGACATTGCTGAAATGACGCACCGGACCATCCGCCTTAAAGACGGCTTGATTGAGTCCTGACCCCCTTTCTGATCACCTTATATTGCCAACACCATGTTTGATTACGACAAATGGCAGGAAATTTTTCAGACCATCCGGCGGCACAAACTGCGTACTGCGCTCACAGCTTTGGGGGTCTTCTGGGGCATTTTTATGCTGGTCATTCTGCAGGGAGCAGGCAACGGCCTCCAAAATGGCGTTGAATACCAGTTTCGCGACGACGCCACCAACAGCATCTGGGTTCGCCGGGGCACAACCTCAATGCCTCACAAAGGATTGCCCAAAGGCAGGGCCATCATGTTTACCAATGAAGACTACGAATACCTGGTTGATCAGTTTAAAGAAATAGATCACATTACCGGACGGTTCTACCTGACAGGAGACCGCACGGTAAAATACGGCGACAAAACGCTGTCCTTCCCCATCCGTTCGGTTCACCCGGGGCACCAGTACCTTGAAAATACCCAGGTCGCGAAAGGCCGCTACATCAACGAAACCGATATCCAGCAATACCGCAAAGTAGCCATCATTGGCAAGGTGGTTCAGGAAAATATTTTTGACAAAGGGGAAGACCCTATTGGAAAAGAAATCAATATAGGCGGCATTATCTATACCATCGTAGGCGTCTACACCGACACGGGCAGCGAAAATGAAATGCGCATCATTTACCTGCCTATTACAACGGCACAGAAAGTGTATTCCGGTACCGAAGACATTCATCAACTCATGTTCACAGCCGGTGATCTTCCTGTCGGAGAAATGAAAAAACTGGAGGCAAAGGTAAGAGAGGCCTTTGCAGGCAGGCTTCAGTTTGATGTCCAGGATGAAAAAGCAGTGTTCATAACCAATGTAGCTGAAGAATTTGAGCAAATGCAGGGTTTGTTTGCAGCCATCCGGGCTTTCGTCTGGTTTGTCGGCATTGGCAGCATCATTGCCGGAGTAATCGGGGTGAGTAATATCATGCTCATCATTGTCAAAGACCGGACCAAAGAGATCGGTATCAGAAAAGCGCTTGGCGCAACGCCTTATTCCATCATTTCCATGATCCTGCAGGAATCTGTCTTCATCACGTCCATTGCCGGCTATTTGGGCTTGCTGGCAGGGGTGGGTGTCATTGGCCTGTTGAGTGTACTCGAGCTGGATTTTTTCAGGCACCCTCAGGTAAATCTTGGTGTTGCCCTAAGTGCAGTTGTTGTGCTGGCCATCACAGGGGCCCTGGCAGGGTTGATGCCAGCTTTGCAGGCAGCGAAGATCAATCCTGTAATTGCTATGAAAACTGAATAGAACACCACTAAAATCACCTGATTATGTTCGACCGCGACACCTGGCAGGAAATTTTTGCCACCATGCAAAAACACAAGTTGCGCACTGCTCTCACCGCACTGGGTGTTTTCTGGGGAATTTTTATGCTCATTTTTGTGCTGGGAATGGGTAAAGGCCTGGAAAATGGCGTCATTCGCAACTTTGGTGACCGGGCCAAAAATGTAATGTACATCTGGACTACGCGTACTTCTTTGCCGTATCAGGGGTTCCAGCCGGGGCGCAGTCCGCAGTTGAAATTAAGCGATATCCACGCCATTAAAGACAACATTCCGGAGGTCGCATACATCGCACCCCGGTTGTCGTTGCCACAAACAATTGCAGCAGCAGGCGACAAAAGCGAACGCTATGAAATTCGCGGTGAATTGGGAGATATGATCCGCATTGAAGCACTGAAAGTATATGCAGGCCGCTACATCAACGACCGCGACGTAGAGGAATGCCGCAAAATGGCGGTCATCGGTACGCGGGTCAGGGATGTTTTGTATGGCAAAGACGCAGATTGCATTGGCAAGGCCATCCGCATCCGGGGAGTTGAATTCACTGTTGCCGGTGTTTTTGGACCAAGCCAGCTCAAACCCTGGAACGAAGACGACCAGGAAGCCATCGTGATTCCCCTTCCTACCATGCACCGCGCTTTTGCAGCCGGCGGTGATGTCGACTATTTTGTGTGTTCGTCGGCACCAAACGTTCTGGTCAGTGAAGTCGAACCTAAAGTTAAAGCCCTACTCCGCCAGCGCCACCATGTTGCGCCCAATGATCCCCAGGGTATTGGCGGCTTCAACCTGGAAGAAGAATTTCAGCAATTCAGAAATCTGTTCACCGGTATTAAAGCATTCCTCTGGTTTGTAGGCATTGGTACCCTGCTGGCCGGGATCGTAGGGGTGAGCAACATCATGCTCATCATCGTCAAAGAGCGTACCCGCGAAATCGGGCTCCGAAAAGCCCTGGGCGCTACCCCGCGTTCCATCATCAGCATGATTCTGACCGAATCGGTTTTCATTACAGCGCTTTCGGGTTATTTGGGCCTGCTGGCCGGAACGCTGGTAGTTGGCGGCTTAAACTACATAATGGTGGCCAACGAGATGGATTCCGAAAACTTCTACAATCCTCAGGTCAACCTTACGATTGGCGTCAGTGCCATGATTTTACTGGTGATTGCCGGAGCAATAGCCGGCCTGATTCCGGCCATGAATGCTTCAAGGGTGAACCCGGTACTTGCTTTAAAAGACGAATAACATTCAAACAAAACAGATAAAACCTGATAACTCATGAGAAGAGGCTGTCTAATTTCTGCGGGCACTTTTTTGTTGCTGGCATCCATCGGACTGATCTACTATTTTGTCCAGCAAGGCCGTTCCGAAAGCGACGATTTTGAACTGGAGAAACCGGTTGTTTCCGACATCGTGAAAAAAGCCGTGGCTACGGGGGCCATCAAACCCCGCTTAGAAGTCAACATCAAACCACAGGTATCGGGTGTAGTGGAAGCGTTGTTTGTAGAAGCCGGGCAAATGGTCAAAAAGGGACAACCGGTGGCCCGTATTCAGTTGATTCCAAGTGAACTGAACATCAATGCTGCTCAATCCAATGTAGAAATTGCCCGACTGCGCCTGAAAGAAGCCCAGCGCGAACTGGACCGGCAGCGCGAACTCAACCGCCGGAACCTCGACGTGGAAAGTGCCAAAGTGAGCTTTGAAAATGCTAAACGCGAGGAGGAACGGCAACGCGGACTTTTTGAAGAAGGTGTCATCTCGCAACAGGAGTACAACCGGTTCAAAGTGGACCTTGACATTCAAAAAGCAGCTTACGAAAATTCCAGAGTGAGTGCAGGGAACAGCATCAAACAATTTGAAACCAATCTGGACATTCAGAAACAGGAACTGGACGCCGCCATGAACAACCTGCAATTGTTGCGCGAAGGGGCCTCACGCCAGTCGAAACAAGTAGCCAATGTGGTGGTTTCTACCATAGATGGCATGGTTTTGGATATACCGGTAGAAGTGGGCTCTTCGGTCATTGAACGCAATAATTTTAATGAAGGCACCAGCGTAGCCATCATTGCCGATATGAATTCATTGATTTTTGAAGGAAAAGTGGACGAAGCTGAAGTGGGCAAACTCAAAGAAGGCATGATGCTTGAAGTGACGGTGGGGGCTATCGAGAGCGAAAAATTTGAGGCAACGCTCGAATTTATTTCGCCAAAAGGCCTTGAAGAAGAAGGGACTGTAAAGTTTGAAGTCCGTGCAGCTGTAAAACCGTCGGCCAAAATTTTCCTGCGGGCTGGCTATAGTGCCAATGCCGATATTATCTTTGATCGGCGCAAACAAGTTGTAGCCATTAAAGAGCGGGATGTATTGTTTGAAAAAGAAAAAGCGTTTGTGGAAGTGCAAACCAGCGAACGGGTGTTTGAAAAACGCCCGGTAGAACTTGGACTTTCTGACGGAATTCTTGTAGAAGTACGCAGCGGTGTAGATACAACCATGCAGTTGAAAGTACAGAAAAAAGCGCCGGATCAAGCCGAAGAATAGCAAATTTTGTTAAAGTAAACTTACATTTTTGCTGAAATTGGCATTGCGCAAAACATTTTGAAGCAAATAAAAGTATATTTATAGCCGACCTTGCGTCTGAGTACTCAGGGTTAGCTCAAAACAGGCAAAATCTGCCCCCTTCAGTGTACAACTGACCGGGCGTTTTGGCGTTCTTTCTGGTAGATTCATTAAAAAATGTAAAGCGATGAGATTGCACAAGCCCGTTTTTTATTCATTGGTTGCTGTTGGGCTGTTTGCAGCTGCCTTCTTTCCCAATCCCACCGATCAGGAAAAAGAGGCTGTGCTGATGCAGGCCATGCTGAAAGGATTGGAGCAGATGCACTATGATCCGCCGGCAATTGACGACGAGTTTTCGAAGAAAGTCTTCGATTTTTATCTTGAAAATATTGATGGTGCCAAACGCTTCTTTACCCAAAAAGAAATTGCGCAACTGGAAGCCTATCGCCTGAAATTAGACGATGAAGCCAAAGCCGGCTCGTTTGAATGCTTCAACCTGTCGCTGGAGTTGCTGAACGCGGCCATGAACAAAACGCAGGGCTACTACCGCGAAATTCTTGCAAAGCCTTTTGATTTCACCGTGGATGAAAAAGTGGAACTGGACGGCGACAAGCGCACTTATGCCAAAAACGACGCCGAACTGAAAGAATACTGGCGGCGCTACCTCAAATATGAAACCCTCGAGCGCTTAGTCAGCAAACTGGATGCTCAGGAAAAAGAGACGGAGAAAAAAACAGCGGAAGAACTCGAAAAGATCTCCCGCGAAGACATCCTGAAATTGTTTGATGATTTCTATGACCGCCTGAGCAAACTCAAGCGCGAAGATCGCCTGAGTGCTTACCTGAATGCCATTTCGGGTATTTACGATCCGCATACCAATTATTTCCAACCCATCGAACGGGAAAATTTTGACATCCGGTTCAGCGGACGCCTCGAAGGCATCGGCGCTCAGTTGCTGACTGATGGCGACTATACCAAAGTATCTTCTATTGTTGTTGGCGGGCCAGCCTGGAAAGGCAAAGACCTTCAGGAAAACGACGTCATTCTCAGCGTGGCGCAGGGTTCTGCCGAACCGGTTGACATCAAAGGCATGCAAATCAATGATGTGGTACAGCTGGTGCGCGGTGCCAAAGATACCGAAGTGCGCCTGACCGTGAAAAAAGTGGATGGAACGGTGAAAGTCATTTCCATCATCCGCGACATTGTCGTGCTGGACGAGCGCTTTGCAAAATCACTGATCCTCGATGGTGCTTCCAAAAACGAAAAAATCGGGTTCATCTACCTGCCTAGTTTTTATGCTGATTTTGAACACCGCGACGGTCGGTTCTGCTCACAGGACGTAGCCATTGAAATCGCGAAACTCAAGGCGGAAAAAGTGGATGGCATCATCCTCGATTTGCGCAACAACACCGGAGGTTCGCTCAACGATGTCGTCCGCATGTCGGGCTTCTTCATCGAAAAAGGCCCTATTGTGCAGGTGAAGTCGAGAAATGGGATGCCGGATGTGCAAAACGATGTTGACGCCGGGGTACAATACAACGGGCCGCTCATTGTCATGGTCAATTCTTACAGTGCTTCGGCTTCTGAAATTCTGGCCGCCGCCCTGCAGGATTACAACCGCGCCATCATTGTGGGCAGCAGCCCTTCTACCTTCGGCAAGGGAACCGTACAGCGCTTTGTTGACCTCGACCGCACCATTCGCGGGTTTGAGCAATTCAAACCACTGGGTAGCGTCAAAATGACGATGCAGAAATTCTACCGCATCAACGGCGGTTCTACCCAAAAGAAAGGCGTCATTCCTGATATCATCCTGCCCGACAGTTATTATTACCTCAAAACGGGCGAACAGGAAGAAAAATATTCGCTGGACTGGACGGAGATCGAACCGGTGGCTTATAGCCAGAATGTGATGAAAATCAAAAACTTAGATAAGATCAAGGCCAATAGTGAGGCACGTACCAAAAACAGCGAAGTCTTCCGGAAAATGCTGGAAAATGCCAAGCGCCTGGAAGCACAGCGCGAAATGACGGCTTATCCGCTGAAATTAGAGGCGTACCGGGCTTTTGAAAAGGAACTTCAGGCCAGCGCCGAACCTTATAAAAACCTGATGGATGCCGTGGTGAATACCGGAATTCAAAACCCGAACGCCGATGTGGCTGTCATCAATGCCGACGAATCGAAAAAAGCACGGAATGAGGATTGGATCAAAACGGTTTCCAAAGACATCTACCTCAAAGAAACCCTGCAGATCATGCACGACCTGATTTCGCAGCACCAATAATTTCCCGCTTTCGCGGAATGGAGAACGCCCTGTTTTTGAAAGAAAGCAGGGCGTTTGTTGTTTGTACCCCAGAACTCCGATTCCGGGGCAGCACAACCCTGAAAGGGTGCGAAAACATGCTCAAGCAGGAGATTTACCTGTTAATTTGCCAGGTATAAAATTCAACCCCTATCAGGGTTGCCCGCAAGCACCACTTACCATTGACCCCGAATTGCATTCGGGGCTATTCACGTTCAACCCCTGTCGGGGTTTTCTGCCTGGCAGCATCCAATTGTATTAACTCATTCATAGACAATGTAGTCCGACTAAACTGAAAACAAAGTGCTCTGAGAAGTTAGATTTACAGTTTGATGTTTTTCATACTTTTATTGGTCGTAAGCAATATATTATAAGATGAACCAGAAATTGTTGCGTTTAACTCGTCAAGCCTCGCACCTCATCAATGAAGATCATAGACCGCCTTATGAGTCAATATGTGATCAATTAGACAATTATGAAAAGGACATTAGCGAAGAAGGCTACAAATTAACCAAGGATATTGAATATTCTATAACCCAAGTAAAACCTGAAATAGGTAAAGCCCTTCTTCTTAAATGTATCTCTGAGTTAAAGATAGAATATGAAAGCATAAATCTCAGAGGACGAGCCAAATACCAGAAGCTCCAAAATGAAGTATTTGTCACACCTTACCATGATTTGGCTGAAGCAATAAAAAGTTTCGTACAAACAGTAGAGAAAATTCTGGAAAATTTAACGAGCATTTATATTAGATACTTCGTAGAGCAAATCAATAAACATGTTCAAAAGCTCATCATATCTTACAAAGGAAGTAATCGTGGCTCTACATTATCATATCAAAATAATTTTATAGATGAATTTGACTTGACCCGTGAATGCGAGAAACTTCAAATCCATCTAAAGTCCAATGAGAAGTTCAATAAAAATGAACTTGAAAAACTGATAAATGAGTTTAGTTACTCAATTCCCCGGACTGAAAAAGATAAGGATGATCAAAAAGAGCCTGTTGGGACGGATAAAAGCACTAAGTCTTCATACATTTATCACAGTGACATCTTGAATTCATACAATTTAGGATCACTTCCAAAAAAAAAGTTCTACTATTCGATCATTGTTGCATTTTTACAATCAATAAGAACAGTTAATTCTCATAGCATTATGACCATCAACGACATTCGCAACCTCATCCGGAAAGGCGATTTAGACAAAGCCATAGACGCCTTGTTCATGCTGGCCGACAAGCTAAGGGACAACGACCTCTCCGACAACGTGACCCTGCAATCGAGCCGCTATCACAAAAATGAAAAAGACAACAACAACGGGGTCGTTGGTTCAGACTTTTATGCCCGAACCCGCGCCCAGGTGACTTCGGCACTTCAAAGCTACCTGAATGACATCAGCGATGTGAATGTGACCATTGATATGCCGATGCCTGTTTCGGACACGCCGGCTCCCACACCTGCCCCGGACAATGGAACAACCCCTTCGACGGGCAATGGCGGAGGAACCGGAACCGATGACGGGCGAACGACCATCCTTATTCTGGCTTCGAATCCCTCGGGCACCGGTATCCTCCAGGTAGAAACAGAACACAGCCGCATTTCCAGTAAAATCCAGGAGAGCCGCCGCTTCGACTTATTCCGCATCCTTTCCAAAAAAGCGGTGACCTTGTCGGAATTTCAGGAATATCTGTACGATGAAAGACCGACCATCGTTCACTTTTCCGGCCACGGGGAAAAAAGCAATCCCGAAGTGCAGGATGTCATCCGGCGCGGCCTCAACCTCGGCGGCGATACAGGCCAACCAGCACCACAGGACGACACCGGAATTATCCTGTACGACGAATCCAAACGCAATCCATTTTTTGTGGGTACGGCAGTCGTGAAACGCATTTTCAAAACGATGGTAGAGCGCCAGGGCATCCCTATCAAAGCCGTACTCTTCAATTCCTGCTATTCAGAGGCCCAGGCTCAGGCATTAGCAACGGTCGTTCCTTACGTCATTGGCACGAGCTGGAGTGTGCGCGACGATGCGGCCATCGCTTTTGCAACCGGATTCTACAGCGGTATTGCCCGCGGCGAAGACATTCGCAGCGCCTGCGATTTTGGCATCAATCAGGCTTTGGCTTACGGCGAACCGGAAGAGCGCTTTGTATTGTATGAAAATGGGCAGAAGGCGGTGTGGTAGCTCCTAATACGACTGCACCAACTCCGTTGTCTTGATCTTTTCATCCTTCACCAGATAGATTCCTGAATATTCCTTTTCCAGGATGTGCTTCAGGCGCATGGCGTCCAGTTTGGTAAAAAAAGCGCCGGCCCGGAGTTTGTAGTAGGGTGGGTCGTGAATCCAGTCTACGGGAATATTGGGATAGCGGTATTGAAACGTTTGCCGCACATTATCCAACTTTTGGCGGTCGGTAGTGGCTAAGAGCTGAATGCGCCAACCGGGAACCGTTGCCCGATTGCGGTTGATGGTCTCAAATTGCTGCATCATTTCTTTGATGAGCGGTTCCTCTTTTACATTTTGTGCGGTAGCGACCTGCCAGGCAGATGCGAGCAGACAGATCAATAATATCCGGCTCATAGTTTGCAGTTTATGGTTATTCAACAGCATGCTCTTCGGAGAGTTCCAGCAATTCGAGCAGGCTGTCCAATTCGTCAAAAGATTTTATCCCCGTTTTTTCTTCTTCGCCTCCCTGCACAGCGAGGCCATACAGCGGTAGTGCGTTCAAAATTTCCGGCAGCTCATCGGGCTGAAAATCCATATTCAGAACCACCGGATGTTTTTTGCAGGTAGTTTTGAGCCATTCCTGCCACCCGGGATTATCGGGCCAACTGATCCTGTTTTTTCCAAAATCAAGCAAAAAAGCTTCCACCAGTGAAGCGCGGTTCGCCATCCAGTCGGCCAGTGCGGCAGGGTCTTCGTCTGTAGCGACGACCATTTCCTGGATCACCGGAATGCGGCGCTGCAATTCGTTCAGGTCATCGAGGTCTGTAAAGCGATGGACCTGAACGGCATTCAGATTCAGCTGTTCGGCCGTTTCGAGGATTTCGAGCGGGTCGGCAAGTGGGAATTCTCCCACAATTTTTACACTGTCTAACCACTCGCATATTGCGCTCACCTTTTGTGGTGCAATGTAATCCTCTGAAGCCGGATCGAGGCAAAATCCCATCCAGGTCACTTCCCGGGCTGCAAAATAGCGGGCGTCGGTCAGGTTCGTAATTGAATTTGCTTTAACTTTGATTTTCAGCACAACACATAGGTATGAGCAACAAAATTAGTAAAAATATATCGGAACCAACTTACTTTGAACAAGTGTACGAAGTGACGCGGCGGATTCCGCGCGGGCGCATCACTACCTACGGAGCTATTGCCGACCATTTGGCGCTCGGCGCTGCGCGCATGGTGGGTTGGGCATTGAACAAAAGTTTCCTGGGCGACGCAGTTCCGGCACACCGGGTCGTCAATCGCAAAGGCGAACTTAGCGGACGGCATCATTTCCCAACGCCTACCATGATGCAGGAATTGCTGGAGCAGGAAGGCGTTCGGGTAGAAAACGACCAGGTATGCAACTTTCAGGAGGTATTCTGGAGTCCTTCTGAAGAAGAATAAAAAACATTTTCAAACTCAAAATAAAAACAACTTATGAAGCGCTTGTTCGGGCTGTTGGCAGCCTTCCTTTTTTGTGTGGTGTTGAGTGCACAATCTTCACCGGTGGGCATTTGGAAAACCATTGACGACAAAACCGGCGATGCCAAATCCCACTTAGAGATTTTTGAGCAAAACGGCAAATTTTATGGCAAAATCGTCAAACTGCTGCAACGCAAACCCGACACCGTTTGCGAGAAATGCCCGGGAAATAAAAAAGGCAAATTGCTGCTGGGCATGCTCATCGTTGAAGGATTGGAGAAATACAAATACTATTGGAAAAACGGCACCATCCTCGATCCGGAAAGCGGCAGCGAGTATTCCTGCAGCGTGTGGTTTGAAGAAGGCAAGCCCGATGAACTAAAAGTGCGGGGAAAACACTGGACCGGATTGTTCAGAACCCAAACCTGGTACCGCGTGAAATAGTAGGGCCGGGGTGCTTGTGCAGAAAATCTTAACAACCGCTTAAACAAAAAAAAATGGAAGTATGCAATAAGCGGAGGATTTTTTTAGTTAGATCAGTGATTTTTGATTTTGATTTTCTCACAAGCAACACTTTATGGAGCAAAACCTTACACCTGATCTTCTCATCCAGTATCTTTACAAAGAAACTTCCGTAACAGAAACACTGGCCATCCAGGAGGAATTGATGAAAAACATCATGCTCCGGGAAACCTACGAAGAGTTGTTTTCTGCTTACCGCGAGTTACCTAAAGTTACTTTCCGTCCTTCTCCGTCTGCCCTGCGCAATATCCTGCACTACAGCGAGCAGACAGCGTTGGAAAATCACGTCTAATCCGCAATTTTGTTCCAAATACAAAATTTGCAGTAGACCAAAAAGAAAAGCCTTCGATCCATGATCGGAGGCTTTTTTATGACCTGTAACGTCTGCCTGAAAATCAGGCGTCTGCTACTTAATATCTTTTACGCCTTTTACCAGCAGCGATACTTCGTTGTTGAGCACCTCGATGAAGCCGCCTGAAGTTTTGAACGTAATCGTTCTCCCCGTTTCGTTTCCGGTTTTGATGCTGTTGCTTTCTTCATCAAAATAGCGGTAATCCCCTCCGGCAGTAACGATCTGAACCGTACCTGCGTCCAAAGAAGAAACGATGGGGGCGTGGTTTTTCAGCACCTGAAACTGCCCGAGTGTCCCAGGCACTTTTACGGATTTGATTGCCCCGTTGAATATTTCTTTATCCGGCGTTAAAACATTGATGTTCATCATGTTGCCTTATGTTTTAGCGACTGGTTGAATGGCCGGAAAATTCAGCGCATTCAACCAGTTCAACCCATTCACTAATTACCAGCTTCTGCCAGGATTTTCTTACCGGCTTCAATCACATCGTCAATGGAGCCTTTCAGGTTGAAGGCAGCTTCCGGATATTCGTCTACTTCGCCGTCCATGATCATGTTGAAACCACGGATGGTTTCTTCGATCGGAACGATAACTCCCTTCAGGCCCGTAAACTGTTCAGCTACGTGGAACGGCTGCGACAGGAAGCGCTGCACGCGGCGGGCGCGGTGTACGACGAGTTTATCTTCTTCCGACAATTCTTCCATCCCGAGGATGGCGATGATGTCGAGCAATTCGTTGTAGCGCTGCAGGATGTTTTTCACACGCTGCGCACAATTGTAGTGGTCATCCCCGATGATTTTCGGATCCAGGATACGCGATGTGGAATCGAGCGGGTCTACTGCCGGATAGATACCGAGGGCAGCGATTTTACGGCTCAATACCGTGGTGGCATCCAAGTGCGCAAAAGTGGTAGCAGGCGCCGGGTCCGTCAAGTCATCCGCAGGTACGTAAACAGCCTGAACGGAAGTGATGGAACCTCTGCGCGTAGAAGTAATGCGCTCCTGCATCAGACCCATTTCCGTAGCCAGCGTTGGCTGGTAGCCTACTGCCGAAGGCATACGGCCCAACAGAGCGGATACCTCTGAACCTGCCTGTGTGAAACGGAAAATGTTGTCAATGAAGAAAAGGATGTCGCGGCCCCCCATTGGGTCATTGAGGTCGCCGTCGCGATAGTATTCCGCTACGGTCAGACCACTCAGAGCCACACGGGCACGGGCACCGGGAGGTTCGTTCATCTGCCCGAAAACGAGGGTTGCCTGGGACTGGGCCAGTTCATTCCGGTCCACTTTCGACAAATCCCAACCGCCTTCTTCCATGCTGTGCTTGAACGCGTCCCCGTATTTAATTACGTTGGCTTCGATCATTTCACGGAGCAAGTCGTTGCCCTCACGGGTACGTTCGCCTACGCCGGCAAAAACCGAAATCCCTTCGTAGCTTTTGGCAATGTTGTTGATCAACTCCATGATGAGTACCGTCTTACCTACACCGGCACCACCAAACAGACCAATTTTACCACCCTTCATGTAAGGTTCGATCAGGTCAATAACCTTGATCCCGGTATAAAGGACTTCTTTTTCTGTGGACAAGTCTTCATACGTCGGCGGTTTGCGGTGAATTGGGCGGGCGTCTGCGCCTTTCGGCACAGCTCCGATGCCGTCAATGGCTTCGCCAACTACGTTGAACAGGCGGCCTTTGATGGCCTCGCCAATAGGCATTGCAATAGCGATACCGGTATCTACCACATCCGTACCGCGCATAAGACCGTCGGTAGAGTCCATGGCAATGGCGCGCACACTGTCTTCACCGAGGTGCTGCTGCACTTCGAGAACGAGGGTTTCACCATTAGGACGCTTGATTTCCAATGCGTTGTAAATTTCAGGAAGCTTTGCGCCTTCTGCGGCGAAGCTTACGTCAACGACAGGACCGATGATCTGCTTTATTTGACCAATATTTGCCATAATGCTCCGAAGTTATGAGTGTTCTCCAAAAAACGGTGCAAAAATACCCTTTTGCGTTGATAATCAAAATTGAATTGCAAATTTGAATACAGCTTTTTGTACAGAAAGGCAGTGTGTTGCCTTTTTGCGGCTCTTAAAATTTGGAGAATGGCGGGATTGGGCAGAATATTTTGCGGCGAGAGGCAGATAGGTTCCTTCAAAATGATGGAAAAGACGCATGTAGGGTGGGCATAATTTTTTTTTACGCACTATGGTGGTACGGCATAAAATGCATTGCCCCTTCAACGAGGTTTTTCAACAGAATTGCCTGAACACAACATACCTGTTTGTTGAAACAAGCCATCCTGATCTACATCTTCCTGCCTACGGGGTTGCCTTCTTGCCAAAAACAAAGCCCGGCCCATATTGCTAATTGCCGAAAAGGCTAAAACAACTTCTGCTGCCCATTGCCCGTCAGCTCAAAATCCACACTGTCGCCGGCATTCAGTTTTTCCGGAAGCGGAGGTTTTTCAGCAGGCGGTTTTACGGCTGGTTTCGCAGGTTCAGCTGCTGCTACTATTTTGCAGGAAGTCAGCTTGAAATCGCTCAGCTTGTTGCCGATGGCTTTCCAGCCTTTTACATCCACAATTTCAGCCAGTGTAGCAGAGCTTTGCAGGGTTTTGTTTTTGTCCTTAATCGTATAGTTCACCACCGGATCGGGCTGGGCTGTGGCAAAAAACAATTTCGTGTTTTTGTGCTCGCTCAGGTACGGAAAGCGTTGGTTGTGTGAGGTAGTTTCCACTTTGAAACGCTTCACCATCGTCCATTCTTTGCCACCTTCGTAGTAGACCGCCGTAATCACCGAGTCCGGTGTAAATTTACTTAGGTGCAGGGTTTCGTTTGGATCGAAACGGCGGGTGAGATCGGCCTCAGCTACTTCGTAGGAACCGTCTTTGAAAAGTGCCAGCAGGGTATCGCCAGTATCGAACGCCCCCATCAGGATGCCACGGCTGTCGGTATTCAGCTTGCCCGTCACATCGTCCCACCAGTATTGCTGAGCGCCGATGGTAGATTTACCGGCCTCTTTGAGTACGATTTTCCGGACGGGGTAGCGCGACAGGATATTGCCCTGGGAAGCACGCCCTTTGATGGCAATTTCACCAAAATCAAAGTCAAATATTTTTTTCTTGGCAGCACTTCCCTGCGTGAGGTGCACCGTGACGACCTCGGCCTCAGCGTTCGGATTGGCGGTAAAATACAACGACCTGGAGTTTTTGGAGCCCATCGTCAGGTCGTATTCCTTATCGCGGGTGATGGCCGTTACGTTGAATCGCTTGGCCATAGAGCGCCCCGTTTTGCCATCCACATAAATCATGTTGTAGGTGGTGCGCTCGTCGTTCTTTTTCCAGACCGCCACGTGGATGATGTCTTTGCCGATGAATACCTTTTCGGCGATGCGCGAAACCTGGAATTTGCCGTCTTTGCGAAAAGCAATGATGTCGTCTATGTCCGAACAATCGCTTACAAATTCGTCTTTTTTCAGCCCCCAGCCAATGAAGCCTTCTTCGCGGTTGACGTACAATTTGGCATTGTTGGCCACCACTTCTGTAGCCTGTATCGCGTCGAAAGTGGTGATGATGGTGCGGCGTTCGCGGCCTTTGCCGTATTGTTTCAGCAAGCGCTCAAAATAAGCGATGGCGTAATCGGTCAGGTGGTCGAGGTGGTGTTGGGTCTGGAGCAGCTCTTCCTGCAATTTGGCGATGTGTTCGTCGGCCTGGAAGCTGTTGAACTTGGAAATGCGCTTGATCTTGATTTCCGTCAGGCGCACAATGTCTTCCTCGGTGATGTCGCGCAGCAGCGGCAGGCGGGTATCGCCGGATTTTAGCTTTTCGCCGGGCACCGACACGTATTTGCGCAAGCCCTTATCAATAGTAGAAAGCACGGCCTCCCAGGTTTCACACTCTTCGATGTCGCGGTAGATGCGCTTTTCGATGAAGATTTTTTCGAGGCTGGCGAAGTGCAGTTTTTCTTCAAGTTCGGCTTTGTCAATTTCCAGTTCCCGGCGTAGTAATTCTTTGGTACAGTGGGTAGAAACCTCCAGAATTTCATCCACGCTCAGGAAATGCGGCTTGTCGTCCACAATTACGCAGGCATTGGGCGAAATGCTTACTTCGCAATCGGTGAAAGCATAAAGCGCATCCATAGTGACGTCGGGCGAAATGCCGGGTGCCAGTTCGATGGCCACTTCTACTTCCTGAGCCGTATTGTCGGTAACCTTTTTTATTTTGATTTTTCCCTTATCAGCTGCTTTGACGATGCTGTCAATCAGGGTGCCTGTGGTTACGCCAAAAGGCAAATCGCGCACCACCAGCAGTTTTTTGTCCACCACTTCAATTTTGGCGCGCACTTTCACCCGGCCACCCCGCCTTCCGGCATTGTATTCACTGACGTCAATGTAGCCACCGGTCTGGAAATCGGGAAAAATTTCAGCTTTTTTGCCCTGCAATATTTTAATGGATGCTTTGATCAGCTCGATGAAGTTGTGCGGCAGAATTTTGGTAGAAAGCCCCACGGCAATGCCATCAGCTCCCTGAGCCAGCAGCAGCGGAAATTTCATGGGCAGCGTCACGGGTTCTTTGTTGCGGCCGTCGTAGGAGAGTTGCCACTGGGTAGTCTGGGCGTTGAATGCAATTTCGAGGGCAAATTTGGTCAGGCGCGCCTCAATGTAGCGGGAGGCTGCCGCGCTGTCGCCGGTGCGCACGTCGCCCCAGTTTCCCTGGCAGTCAATGAGCAGGTCGCGTTGACCGAGGTTCACCAGGGCATCGCCGATGGCTGCGTCGCCGTGCGGGTGGTATTGCATCGTTTGGCCGATGATGTTGGCCACCTTGTTGTAACGCCCGTCGTCCATGGTTTTCATGGCGTGGAGGATGCGGCGCTGCACAGGTTTCAGGCCGTCGGCAATGGCGGGCACTGCACGTTCGAGAATGACATAAGAGGCATAATCTAAGAAATATCCCTGATACATGCCGTTGAGACCAATGATGTTGTGTCCTTCCTGGCCGTTACTTTCGTTTGGTGGTGTTTGCTTTTTGTCTGCCATGCTTTTGAGACCTACGCTGTTTTATAGACTTATTTCGATGGGAATCATCGTGTGGTAAAAATGGCTCTTTTTTTCCCACTCTTCGCCTTTTTTTCATCACATAGCTGGGCTATGCTCCTCAAAAAACGCTGCGATTGAAAAAAAAATAGCTCATTTTTCCCAACACGCTGACCCATCACAATAAGTCTAATGTTTATAATGCAGTGGCCAAAGATAGGAAAGAGTTGTAAAAACAAAAAGTTTTAAATAAAAACAAAAACTCATTTTTTGTTACCGCCGAGCTTAGGCAGTGCATAAAAGCAGTGAATAAACTCGACACACCAAGTTCTGAAAACGAGTTTGTCAGCACTTCATTGGAAACTACAACCTTGTGGTATGGAGTCGCCATACAGCGCCCCGAAAGGTCCCGACCTAAGGTCGGGATCCCGCTGCGGGTTGGGTTGCGGGTGAGGCGCCTATTTTTGCCTTTTAGGTACCTTTGAGCCGGTTAATAAAGGATCAGAAGCCAGGTAAAACAATGTTT
>JABWAJ010000582.1 GCA_013361075.1 Saprospiraceae bacterium
ATATGCCCTTCCCGGAACATATACCGTCACTTTAACGGTGACAAATACCGTTGGGACGGACGAATTTTCGCTGGAAGTGGCTTATGCGACGTTACCTGCACCAGCACTTTCGGGGAATACTACAGTCTGCGAAGGCGGTTCTACGACTTTGACTGCCGATGTGGAAGCCGGGAATACGGCGGTCTGGAGTACGGGCGGTGTGGTAGTGTACACGGGCGTTACTTTCCCGACTCCGGCTGTTACTGCTCCGGTAACCTATTCGGTGCAGCAATTGGAAGATAAACCAATTTTGAATGCAGGCCCGCCCAACAATACCTTTGGCGGGGGCGGCAACCACAATACCGGTTTTGACGGACAGGTGCTTTTTGAAGCGTATGCGCCGTTCAAAATTATTTCGGTATTCGTATATGCGCAAGGCGCTGGAGACCGCACCATCCGGCTGTTGGACAATGCCGGGGAGGAACTTGCCAGCACTACAGTTTTTGTACCGGCTGGCCCAAGCAGGATTGCAATCAACATAAACGTTCCGGCTGCGGGCAATTTCCGGTTGGCCAATACCAGCCAAAACCTTTACCGAAACAATGCCGGGGCTAATTATCCCTATAATTTAGATGGCCTGCTTTCGATTTACAGCTCGAATGCCACAGGAGGCAACGAACTGAATTACTACTATTACTTCTACGATTGGGAAGTGCAGGAATCTACCTGTGTGAGCGAAGTGGCAGAAGTGGCGTTGAATACAAGCCCGGGGCCTATAGCTGGATTTTCCGCAGAGTCCGATAATCTTGGGGTAAATTTTACAGACAACTCAACGGGAGGTCCCAGCACCTGGTCCTGGGATTTTGGCGATGGATCTCCGACGGTCAGCGAACAAAACCCAACGCACAATTACGCCGCAGCGGGTACTTATATGGTTGAGTTGACGGTTTCCAACGGGGCCTGTTCCAGTACTTACCGACAGGAATTGACGGTAGGAACGACGGGCACAATTGATCCTGATGGTTTGCATGGGTGGAAGGTATTCCCGAACCCGGCCAGTGATGCGGTCAATATTGAGTTGCTGAAACCGATGACCGGATCAACCGGACTGGAAGTTCGGGATGCTGCGGGGCGTTTGGTATTGTCTCAGCCCCTGCATTTACAGCGAACGAACATCAATACGGCTGCATTCGCTGCCGGTGTGTACCAATTCCGGGTAACGGGAGAGGCGGGTACTTCGGTGCGGTTGGTGACGATAATCAGATAGCTCCGGCCTTTTCGGGTGCTGTACCAAAAGCATCTGCGCCGTTTTGAGGAGCTTTTGTAACCCGGGGTTCTGTGGAGTTGGGGCAAACCTTCCGCGGAACCCCGGGTTCTTAAAAAAATCCCCCTTTTTGTTTTGTGTTACCTTCGCGGGTAACAGCCATCTTAGCACGATGATACCTTAATCATTGGATTCAAATCACCGCGTTATGAACATCAACAAGCTGTTATGGGGCTGTTTTTTACCTGTACTTTTCGTTATTCCGGTGGCGGGGCAACATCCAAAGCAGGTTGCGGCTGTGCAATTTTACCTTGATTCTGTCCGGCAGGCTTGTGGATTTCCGGCTGTTCGCGCTACGGTGATGGCAGGCAACCAGGCTCCGTTTACGGTGGTCTCAGGTTACGCCAACCTTGAAAATAAAACGCCGTTAAAGGCCAACGACCTATTGTTGTCGGGCAGTACGCCCAAATTATTTTATGCCACCCTTACTTTATTGCTGGCGGAAGAAGGCCGTTTGAATTTAGACGACAAGCTGAGTCGTTATCTGGGAGCACAATCGTGGTTTTTACGGTTGCCGAATGCGACCGACATTACCCTTCGGCAATTGCTGAACCATACAGCAGGGGTTCCGGAGTATTACGAATTGGGCGATTGCATTAAAAGACTCCGGGAGGAACCCGATAAAAACTGGTCGCTGGAGGAACTTATCGCTTATGTGCTGGATCAGGCACCACTCAACAAAGCGGGAGAAAAATTCGGGTACGCCGATACCCATTACCTTTTGCTGGGTATGGCGTTGGAAAAAGTACTTGGGCACAGCGTTCACCCGGAAATCAAACGCCGGATTTTAAAACCGCTGGGCATGCGCAGAACGATTCCATCCCAGTCGCGGCGGATTAAAGGGCTGGTTTGTGGTTATTCCATGCCCAATAGTCCGTTTGGTTTTTCGGGGGCTACCATCCGGGACGGGCTTTTTGTCATCAATCCACAGGTGGAGCAGATGGGTGGTGGTTATGTATCTACCACCGAAGACTGGGTTCGGTTTATATACGGGCTGATGAATGGCAGGATTTTATCACCGAAATCCTTAGAAGCGATGAAAACCGGGGTAGCGGCACCAATTACCGCTGCCGACGATCAATATGGTTTGGGCATGCAAATCCGGCTTTCGCCAAAGGGAACAGGTTTTGGGCATGGGGGGTGGTTTCCGGGCTATTTAACGGAAGTTGAATATTTTCCTGAAGCTGGTATCGCCATTGCCATCCAGTTCAATACCGATGATTTCAAACAACTAAAGGGCCATCCGCGAAAATACACGTTGGCCCTTTTGAAGCGTTTGACAGATCAGTGAAGGTTTTATTCCCCTTCTTCTATTTTTTTCAGGTATTCATTGCTGAAATCAATGCGCAGTTCCACCCAAAGCGGAATGTGGTCAGACATCTGGAACGTCCGCCATTTAGACAGGTAGTAGGAGTTAATAGCGTTTTCCGTTTTTCCTTTGGTATTCTTTTCTTCAAATTTATCCCGGTAAACCGACATTTCATCATTTTTATACACCACATCCTGAAAAGCAAAAGAGCCTGCTTTCCCATTGGCCCGGTCGAAAATGAGCATGTCTTCGTCTTCCTTAATTTTAAAGGCAATCTGGTCGTAATGTTTGGTTTGCCCAAGGTCGGTGGGTTTGGTTTTTAACTGATCGGGGATGAAAAACTTGTTTTGTTCCAGGGCTTTCATGGTTGTATGGGTAGGGTCAATGATGTTGAAGTCGCCAAGTAGGATGTAGCTGGCGTTTTCGTTTTTGGCTTTTTTCTGGAACCATTTTGCAACAGCATCAATTTCATCCACACGACGTTTCATACCGGCGCTGGTCGGACTGTCTTCGCCATAAAAAATATGGACGGTACAGAGGCTGAATTTGAACCACCCAGCCTGGAAAGCAGCGACAAAAGGTGTTCTCGCAAATTGCAGGTCGCCTCCGATTTTCAGGTTATCGGGCAGGACAATTTCTCCGGCTATGTTGCGGAATTTTACTTTGTTGGTGTCAAACAAAAAAGCCATGCGCTCGCCGCCGCCTGCCGAACCTTCGGTAGCGTCTGTAACAATGTAGTCCCAGTTTTTTCCCAGCAGCGAAATGAGGTTTTCCAGCCCCTTAAGGTCGCTGAGCACTTCCTGTATAGCGATGAGGTCGAACGCCTCAATGATTTCCGCCATGTAATAAAGACTCTCCTGCGAACGGTTGTTTCCAAATTCACGAATGTTCCAGGTAGCCAGCAGCAAGGTTTCTTTA
>JABWAJ010000040.1 GCA_013361075.1 Saprospiraceae bacterium
CTACCTCCCTTTACCTGCTTCGCAATAATTTCCTGCGATTCCGGAAGGGGGCAATAGCGCATTTATACAGCCAAATTAGGCCTGAACACAGTAGGATTCAATGCTAAAAATCTATGAAAAAGCAAGCTGAAATCATTGCTTTTTTCAAAGTTTTATCCCTGAAAAAGAAGAAAAATTCTATTGTAAAAATGAAGCCAAATCCCATCTAAAATATTGGATTTAAAGGAGTAATCCAATTAAACTCTGATTGAAAAAATGGTCATTTACCCAACTTCTGCTCCAGTAATGCAGTTGTTTTTTTAGGCTCTGCCTGTCCTTTCGAGCGGCGCATCATTTCTCCCATAAAGAAGCCCATCAGGCCTTTTTTGCCTTTGCGGTAATCGGCAACTTTATCGGGGAAAGCGGCCAGCACCTCGTCGGCCAGAGATTCGAGAAAGCTGTTGTCGGTGGTTTGAATCAGTTGCAGCTCCTGTGCCAGTTCAAGCGGTGCTTGATCAGGCCGGGCAATCAGGGCAGGTAGCAATCGTTGATAGGCAATGGCTGCACTTACCTTGTCGTCGTCAATGAGTTGGATAAAAGCCGCTAACGATTGCGGGGAAACCGGGAAAGTGGCAATTTCGAGGTTAGTTTCGGCACACCAGGGCAGCAATTTATTGATCACCAGATTGGCTGCCGCTTTTTTGTTGGAAGCATGATCGCAAAGTGCGATGAAGAAAAAGGCGGTGTTTTTATCTTCTGTCAATAACTGAGCATCGTATTCGGTGAGGCCGAAGGTGTCACCCATGAAGAGCGCTTTCAGTGCCCGGGGTAAAGGCGGCATGGCCTGACGAATGGCCGTCAGAAAGTCTTCGCTTAATTCCACCGGAAGGAGGTCCGGTTCCGGAAAATAACGGTAATCGTGTGCATCCTCTTTGTCCCGAAGTGGGGAAGTGGTCCCACTCACCGGGTCGAATTGCAGGGTTTGTTGGGAAACGCGTCCACCCGATTCCAGCAGGTCAATTTGGCGGCGGCGTTCAAACTCAATAGCCCGGCGCGCATAGCGCATCGAGTTGAGGTTCTTGATTTCACAGCGCTCGCCAAGCTTTGTTGCGCCGTGGCGGCGTACCGAGACGTTGCAATCGCAGCGCATCGAGCCTTGCTCCATATTGCCATCCGATACATCAAGATAGCGCACCAACTGGCGCATGGCCGTCATGAAAGCATCCACCTCCTCTGGCGAGCGAAGGTCAGGTTCGGTAACAATTTCCAGCAGGGGTACTCCGGCGCGGTTGAGATCCACCAGCGAATAACGGGCATCTGTATCGTGTACGAGTTTGCCGGCATCTTCTTCCATGTGGATGTGGTGGATGCGCACGATTTTTTTTTCGCCGCCTGTTTCAATCTCCAGGGAGCCGCCCATGCAGATTGGTTGGCGGTCCTGGGTAATCTGGTAACCTTTCGGCAAATCGGGGTAAAAGTAATTTTTGCGATCAAATGCATTGCGCCGATTGATTTCACAGCCCAAAGCCAGCCCCAGTCGCACTGCCAGGGCAACCTGTTGCCGGTTCAGGCGTGGCAAAGTACCCGGATAGCCCAGAGAAACCGGACTGATATGGGTGTTTGGATCACTGCCAAATCCGGCATCATCCCGGCAAAAAGCCTTGCTTTGGGTGGCTAATTGCACATGAACTTCCAGGCCGATGACGGTTTCGTATTGATCGTACATTTTTTTCTGCTTAAAATTCAGCGTTCCCCGGTGTGCGCGGGAAAGGAATCACGTCGCGGATATTGCCCATTCCGGTGATGAACAGGACCATGCGTTCAAAACCCAACCCAAACCCGGCATGCGGTGCACCGCCAAATTTTCGTAAATCCAGATACCAGCTCAGTTCCGATTCGTGGATGTTCATTTCACGGATCCGGCTCAGGAGGCGCTCATGGCGTTCTTCGCGCTGAGAACCGCCGATGACTTCACCAATATAGGGGAACAGCACGTCCATGGCCGCAACGGTTTTTTCGTCGTCGTTCATGCGCATGTAAAACGCCTTGATGTCTTTCGGGTAATTGCGCACAATAACTGGCTTCTGGAATTCTTTTTCCACGAGGTAGCGTTCGTGTTCGGCCTGTAGGTCGCCGCCCCACACTGGTTCAAACTGGAAGCGGCCTTTTTTGAAATCTTTCGAATTGCGCAGCAAATCAATGGCTTCCGAATAAGTAATGCGGGCAAAATCATTGTCGACCACAAAACGCAGCATCTGGATCAGGCCCATCGGGCGGCGTTTGTCGGCAGGCAGATTTTTTTCTTCTTCCTGAATGCGTTTGTCCAAAAATTCCAGGTCGTCCGGCAGGTTGGCTAAGATGTAGTTGATGAGGTACTTGACAAAATCTTCGGCAAGGTTCATGTTGTCGAAGATGTCGTTAAAAGCAACTTCCGGTTCAATCATCCAGAATTCAGCAAGGTGGCGCGAGGTGTTGGAATTTTCAGCCCGGAAAGTCGGACCAAACGTATATACTTTGCCCAAAGCCAGGGCAGCAATTTCAGCCTGCAACTGCCCCGACACCGTCAGGTTGGTGGCTTTGCCAAAGAAATCCTGCTTCCAGTCAATGGAGCCATCTTCGGTGCGCGGCGGGTGTTCAGGGTCGAGGGTGGAAACGCGGAACATTTCTCCGGCACCTTCGGCATCACTCCCCGTAATGATGGGCGTGTGCATGTAGTAGTAGCCGTTGTCATTGAAGTATTTGTGCACCGCGTAGGCAATGGCGTGCCGGATTCGGAAAACCGCACTGAACGTATTGGTGCGCATGCGGAAATGTGCGTTTTCGCGCAAAAATTCCATGGTCTGGCGCTTGGGCTGCAGGGGGTATTCGTCGGGGTTGTTTTCGCCCAGAATTTCAATTTCCTGCGCAGTCAACTCCACCGTTTGGCCTGCGCCCTGGCTTTCTACCAGCAATCCGGTTACTTTCAGGCAGGCATGGTATTTGACCTTAGCCAGCAATGCTTCCGGAAATTTTTCAAAATCCACGACGATTTGCAGGTCTTTCATGCCGGTGCCGTCGTTGAGTGCAATGAAGCGGTTGGAGCGAAATGCGCGAACCCAACCCATTACCGTGACGACTTCGTTCAGATTTGGCTGCGCCAGGATTCTGGCAATTTCAGTGCGTTTCATATCTTGTTGAGACGTTAGATGTTATTCAGCAGATGTCAGGCACTAGCAAGCCTGCGATCTTAAAGGCGGCAAAGGTAGGGATAATTTGAGGATTTGAAGGCCCGGGGATTTGAAAATCCTGCCCGGAGTGTCAAGTTTTGAATATTTAGACCGGAGCATGGATTAAAGCAAGAGAAATCCTGGCGATACTTTGTATTTTTGCCCCATTCTATAACCCCGTGCGCGTCTAAATAAAGTTGAAGAATATGGATGATGAGAAGCAATTCACGCTGCAACAAAACCTGAAACGACGCTACGACATAGAAGAGTTCTCCCTGAGCATCGGGCAATTGAGTTTGAAGTGGTTGCGGATTCAAAATACAGACCAGCTTTTTGATGAGTTGTTGGCTAAGGATGCCGACGATCCTGATCTGGAAGACGAGCGCATGCCTTACTGGGCCGACTTATGGCCTTCTGCTCTGGCACTTTCACAATACCTGCTTCGCCATCAGGACCTTATTTCAGGAAAAACGACATTGGAAATCGGCTGTGGATTGGGGTTGTGTGGCATGGTGGCAGCAGACATTGGCGCACGGGTGACCCTGTCGGATTACCTCCCGGAGCCTTTGGAAGTGGTGCGCTACCTTTGGTGGCTAAACCGGCAGGAAGAACCGGATTTGTTGCAAATGGACTGGCGGTATCCGCCCCAAAACCTCCAGTTTGACCTGTTGCTTGCCTCAGATATTTCTTACGAAATAAGGGCACACGAGCCTTTGGTTGGTGCCATCCGAAAATTGCTCAAACCCGGTGGCCGTGTATTGCTTAGCGAACCACGCCGTTCTACTGCCAACGCTTTTTTTAAATTATTGGCCCGGGAAGGGTTTTTGTATGAACGGCAGGAGGAGTTGGTGCGGCTGAGTGGACAGCTGGTGACAGTTGATGTTTATGACATCAGAATATGAAATGTCTAACGACCTAAGACTGAAAATAACAGTTTACATTATTTTGCAAATTATATGACATTTCAAACCTGAACGCAACCTAAACGGTTTCAACTACAAAAAAAAGCGCCGCTCCTGTTACCGAAGCGGCGCATCATTCAAGGGTTACCTTGCTGCTTATTTATCTGGGCAGTGCGAATAAAAGCCTTACTGTTTTACGAAGCGCAGGCTGCGCACTTCATTGCCCGACTGGATCCTTGCAATATACAAGCCCGGTGCCCAGTCTGCAATATCAAAAGTACTCAGGTGTTTTCCGGAGGTTTGTCCTTCCCGGCGTGTGGTCATCACTTTGCCTTCGGCACTGAGAATCTGAATGTTCAGTTCCTCAACATTGCGGGCCAGTTCCAACGCTAAACTTACCTGTGAAGAGGCCGGATTGGGCATAGCCGACAGGTTTTCGATCCGGGAGGCTTCCGTTGTTTTATTGATGATGCTGTATTGTGGTGTACCGCGGAAGCTGCCATCTTCCAGATTGATGGTGCTGCTGAAGGTACTGGTACAACCGCTGGCTGTAGTAATCGTCAGCGTAACCGTGTATACGCCACTTGTGGCATACTGATGAAATCCAAAAGGATCAGTGCTTGTCGTCCCGTCGCCATAATCCCATGCAAAGGAGATGGCATCCGGAGAAGAAAGGTTGAGCAAAAATACGGTTAATTCATCCGGATAAATAAAAGGCAGATAGAGCGCGGCACAGGTATTTTCATACAAGATATTGTCGTCTGTTACCACAAGCATGTAGGCAGTATTTTCGCAATTGTCGCCGTTTACGGTCAACGTTACGATGTAAACGCCGGGCTGCGTGTAGGTATGGATTGGATTCTGATCGGTACTGGTAGTGCCGTCGCCAAAATTCCACAACCATGAGGTGATGTTTCCTAAAGAATAATCCTGGAAGTAGAAAGTGGCAAGATCAGAGCTGTCCTGAGTGAAGAAGAACATAGCCTGGCATGACGGACCTTCCCAGCCGCCACCATTGCCAATGCAAATGTGCTGGGTTATCGAGCTGGCACAGCTGTCAGCTGTAACAATAGACAGGGTCACCTCGTAGATGCCATCTGCCGCATACGTGTGGAACGGATTTTGTTCTGTGCTCGTATTGCCGTCGCCAAATGACCACGACCAGGAAACGACAGGTACACCACTGCCCGCAGAGGCATCTGTAAACTGTACATTGAGTGCAACGGGATCCGGGAATTCTGCATAGAAACTGGCATAGCATCCGAAACCTGTACTGTCGCAATCCACAAACTGATCCGGAGTGAAGCCGGCACAAACTGCAAAACAGGCATTGATGAAATGGAGTTCACTGCCATCAGGGCTGAAAACACAAACCGGATCAAAAACCGGGTCACAATTGCAGGTGTTGTTACAATCCACAAACTGATCTGGGGTAAAACCAGCACATTCTGCTTCGCAAGCGTTGGTGAAAGTAACCAGTACGGAATCCAGTCCGATGCTGTCAATGGTGACATATACGCAAACTGGTGCATAAATGCCCGGGCAAATGCAATCGGTGCTGTCGCAGGCAACAAACTGATCGGGGGTATAGCCGGCACATTCCGCTTCGCAGGCATTTGAGAAGGTCAGGAATAGCGAATCCAGGCCGATGGTAGCAGTATCGATAACCAATACGCAAACCGGATCATAAATATCCGGGCAAACGCATCCGCCATTGCAATCAATGAACTGATCGGGCGTATAGCCGGCGCACTCGGCGAAGCAGGCATTGGTGAAGAAAAGAACAGGGCCTGAAGGCGATGTCTGAACGCAAACCGGGTCATAAATAGCCGGGCAGTTGCAATCATTGTTACAATCTACAAACTGATCGGGCGTAAAACCGGCACATTCGGCAAAGCAGGCATTATCAAATTGCGTGATTGTACTATCAGGGCCTAATACGCAAACGGGGGAATAAAATTCCGGGCAGTTGCAATCATTGCCGCAGTCTACAAACTGTTCCGGGGTAAACCCGGCGCATTCTGCAAAGCAGGCGTTGCTAAAAAAGAAAATAGGCCCTGCCGGCGTTGGCTGAACACAGACCGGGTCGTAATTTGTGTCGCAATTGCAGTTGCTGTTGTTACAATCTACAAACTGATCAGGTGAAAAGCCCTGACATTCCGCTTCGCAGGCATTGTTGAACGTCAAAATGATGGTATCCTGCCAGATATCGTCAAGCACCGCTACACAGACCGGGTCGTAAACATCCGGACAAACACAATTGCCAGAACCAATATTGATCCACGTCTCAAAGGTACTGGTACAGGAATCGGAAGCAATTGTCAGTGTTACCAGATAACCGCCAAGGGTATCGTAGGTGTGCTGGGGATTTTGCTCCGTACTGGTGCTGCCGTCTCCGAAATCCCAGTTCCAGGAAGTAATGGGCAGGTCGCTGTACGAAAGGTCGTGAAACTGGAAGTCTAACGGATTGTTTGGATCCAGTTCTTCTGCATAAAAATAAGCGTCGCAACCAGTTGGGGGTGGCGGCGGCAAAATGTCCTCACAAACGTGAAACGGCGGAACCGGATATACCGTTCCTGCAGGGGTAAGCTGAACGGTGAAGGAAATCAATTCGCCAGTACAAAAGTCCAGCACGTCTGCCGTCAGGGTGGCCGTATTGGCTGAGGGAACGGCCTCGATGGAATAATTTCCGTTGTCATCCGTCATGCCACCGAATTCAATGCCTTCTGCATTGGTTACCCAAACCGGATAACCGGGAGCTGGCAGGGCATTCTGGCTAAACAATACAGATCCTGTGACTTGTACAGGTGTATTCTGTGCCCAAAGCCCCGTGACGCTCAGGAAGGCGCAGAACAACCAAAAAACATGTTTTTTTGCGTTCATTTTTTTGTGTGTTTAAATGATATTGGATTAGAAAGAGAGCAGAATAATTTTTATTCCTTTAAGATTTGTTCCACGGCTGTGCCCCGTGGCGTTTGCACCCGAAGCCAGTATGTTCCGGCTGGCAATGCTTCCACATTGAGTCGAAGCTGCCGTTCTGAATCCAGCTGCCGTTCAAAGGGTACCATCTGGCCCAACTGGTTGCTGAGTGTGAGGTATTCAATTTTTTCTGTGCAGGTAATGTGTATTTCTGCTTTGACGGGGTTTGGAAAAACATGCAACTCCGGGCTCGGCGAAGGCAAAGCAGGGCTTGGCAATGCGTTCGGATGGTATACCATTAACTCAAGGGGTGTGGTGAAAACCGGAATCGCCCCAAAAGCACTGCTCATCATGATCGTTGAGTCAATCGTCAGGGTGAGCCCAAGGCTGTCACCAATTGGAATGAAACCCAATAAGTTGTCTTCAATTACAATGCTCAGCACGCCGATGCTTCCTGACCCGCTCACCCCTGTGGCGCCAAAACGGGTTAAGGCAGCATCTGCTTCAATTTGCAACGGATCTGTGGAGAAATTTACAAAATGGAAGGCATTGCTATCACTGCCCAGCCATGAATCGGACATATCCAGCGAAATGCTCCGGATCAGTTCCGGATGGTTGCAGTGCAGAGAAAATGCAATCCCGTTAACATCCGTTGCCGGCAATCCCGGAGCTCCCAAAAGAATGGGCAATTGGATAACCGATCCTACTGAAACCGGCTCGGAGAGCAGGGATTCATCAAACATCAGGGCAGGGTCAAGTCCGGCCGTACCCGCCACAAAGTCAAGCGGGCGAAGGTCACCATGGGTATGGCCATAATTGGCACCAACTGTCAGGATGTCCGAAAAGTCTACAATCCCGTTCCCGTTGGCATCTGCATAAGCGTAGTTCAGGCCATTGGGGAAATTACCCGGCCATAGCAAGGGGATAAACTGAGGTGAAAATTCAGTATCGTTTTCCAGGCGCATTGGCCCTACGGTGCCATACGCATAACCAATGTACAACAGGTCGTATTGATTGACTTCGCCGTTGTCGTCTGCATCGCCGGGATGAATCGTTTGTGCCCCAGCAAAGACTCCAAAGCACAACAGCATAATGAGAATCAGAAAGATATTCAGCTTGTTCATGAATAGTTGCACAATTTTGATGGTGTAAAGGTACGGGGGGGAAATGCGATAGACAATTACAATTTTATCATGTTATCCAAAAAAAAAGAAAAAGAATTTTAAAATAAAAATCATAAAATATTGTTTATCAAATTTATAAATCAATAGAATGTTGGTTGTTTATCCAAGAAAAAATACTCCTTCGTTTCTTTACACCCCTTTGATTTGTATCACTCAAGACAAAATGATATGGAAAACAGCAAGTTGATTCAACTGCTTTGCGCTTTCGACCCGCCGATGCTGCGCGGTTTTCAAGAGTTCGTTGCTTCCCCTTTTTTTAACAAAGACCAGGAGTTGGTGCGCCTCTATGATTACCTGAAACAGTTGTTGAGCAAAGGGCTTCCCAAAGCAAAGACAGCACGTCAGGCTGTTTTCGCTGGTTTGTACCCCGAAAAACCTTACGATGAGATGCAGCTTAACCGGCTCATGAGCCGATTGCTGCAATTGGCCGAGCGCTTTGTTTCCATTTGGCGCTACGAACAACGAGGGGTGCTACCCGATTGTATTGCATTGGAATTTTATGTGGAAACCCATTTGGATAAGATTTATGCTTTTGCCATCGAAAAAGTAAAAAGTAAGCTGGACCGCTTACCCCTGCGCAACGGAGACTGGTATTTTCAGCAGTTTTTGTTGTCTGATATTGCAGAAAGGCATTTTTCCGCGCAAAATTTAAGGCGTTACGACCATCACCTGCAGGAGGCTTCTGATCATTTAGACACCTGGTTTTTGTCGCAGAAGTTATTTTACCTCTGCGCCATGCTCGACCGGCAAAAGATTTTATCCACGCCTTACCGGCAAACCTTTCTCGGGGCCATGCGCCAACATCTGGAACAACACAATTACGAAAATGTACCGGCGGTTGCGGTTTATCATCATTTGCTCAATGCCTTGTCCGGTACGGATGACAGCCCTCATTTTCAGTCCCTCAAAACCTGGGTGTACGATTCGGATCAGCATTTTTCAAAAGCGGAGGTGAAAGATCTGTTCTACTTCGCCATCAATTTTTGCATCAACAAACTCAAGCACGGGGATCGGGCATTTGCCGAAGACCTGGTCGAACTCTACGACCGCGGATTGCAAAAAGGAGTCCTGCTGGAAGATGGTCTTATTTCGCCATGGACCTATAAAAATATGGTGAAATTGGGGCTGGGGCTTCGCCGGTTTGAATGGGTAGAGCGCTTCATTACAGAGTATAGCTTTAAATTACCTGCCGACCAGCGGGAAGATGCCTACCATTTCAACCTGGCCGATTTGTTTTACCATAAAAAAGACTACCGGAGTGCTCTTTTTCATTTAAATCAGGTTGAATTTACTGACATTCACTACAGTCTGGATGCCAAAACAATGCTGATAAAAATCTACTTCGAGACTTCAGAAACCGAAGCTTTTTTATCTCTATTGTCAAGTTTTAATATCTATTTAAGGCGTAATAAGCTTATTTCCAAAGAAATAAAGTCAGCCTACCTCAATTTTACGGCCATTTTGCAACAAATAAACAACCTGAGCAAAGAGCGGCGGAACGCATTGGCAGATAAAATTAAAAAAGCACCCTTGTTAACGGATCGAAACTGGTTGCTGGAGCAGGTAGATTAGCCACCTACTCCGCGGGTTTATTTCCCGAACTCCTTAGATTTACCATTTTCCGGAGCAAGTCAAACCAAAATGGTGCCCCCAGGGAAACTGCCATGGCCGTCACAATCCAGCCAAGAATTTTGGTCAGCCAATCATAACCTCCCATCGAATTGACTTCGATATTTTTCCACCCAAGCCCAAGTGGCGATTTGATATTCGAAATTTCTGTATTCATAAAAGATTTGAGCTCGTCAAAAGTTTCCTGAAATTCAGGATCAGGCTGCCGGGTCGCAAGGGTGTCATTTTTAGCTACGAATTCATCGGCCATGGTTATGATTGCCTTTAAGGTCTCGGGGTTGGATTCGAGGCGCTCGTAAATCGCTAAAGTATCAGCATTGAAAATAACCGCGATAGCCAACCCAATGCCGATCAGGATTTTTTGCGTCGAGCGCTTGTACCAGCCGGATGCGCGGTCCATCACATCGGTGTACCAATTTTTTACTTTATCCCGGAAAACATCGGCTTTGCCTTCCGCTTCGTGAAGGAATTGCTTCAACACATTTTTCAGGTCTTCGTCGGGCAATTCATCAATTTTCTGTTCTATTTTACTGAAATCGCCACCCTGAAACAGCACTTCAAATAAGATGCTCTGGAAAGATTCAGCGCTCAGGTAGGAAGGAGTTTCCCGGCTTTTGCCATAGCGCGCCGACATTTGCCGAAACAGGGAGTTGTTTTTAAACGCTTTCAGGATTTTTTCATCCGCATCGGTGCCGGCCAGCATGTTGCGCAAGGCTTCTTCCAGGTTTTTTCCACGAAGGCTCAGCACAGAGGCCAGCAATTCCATCACAGTCGTTGCCAGAAGGCTCAGCAAAAGGAGGACAAAAACGATCCCGGTAACAACGGTTAACATGCTCATGGTTGTCTTATTATTTTGATGATGTTATACGAGTTCGCCTTTACCGTATTAAAGTAAAGTAACCTGCCATTTGCAAATTTGCCTTTTACCCCAGCTTACTCAATTCTTTTTCCAACTGTGTGATGCGTTCGGCAAGAGCGGTATAATCCTGTTCAATTCCGGCAATGGCGACAGCTTCCTGTTCCAGCAGGCTGTCGAACCGCCAGAAATTGGCTTCGATTTTATGTTTCAGATGGCTGATATAAGTCCTTAACTTGTCAGTCACATCCGATTCGATGCGGTTGCGGCCTTTGGCAACTTCGGTTTCGTAGCCGCCTATGATTTTGCGGCGTTTGATGCTGGCGGTAGCCCCGGCAAAAATCAGACCGATGGCCGTTAGTACGCCTCCGGTGACATCAAATACGGCTCCCTGGGTCACTGCACTGAGAATCAATCCGACCACCGCGAGTCCGCTGCCGGTGGCAATATTGGGCGAAATGCTGCTTTTGTCGGGAAAGAGTTTTGCATCGGCAAAATTTTCAGTCTGGCTGATGAATTGAGCAAAAGCATCCTGCAATTCGCGTAGCACATTGATCCGTTTTTCGGCAATGTCGCTAAACAGGTCGTGGTCGTCGCGCAGGATGGTCCGGCTGTTGCGGATTTTCAGGTCCACTACTTTTGCCATCTGCTGGATGCTGTCGGCGAGGTCTTCTACGCTGCCGGTGAGTTTTTGGCGCAATTCATTGTTCAACTCCTGTTCCAGACTAGTAGCCAGGTCGTTCAGCCATTCTTTTACGGAAGTACTCCGGCTGAAAATGGCAGTAAAAGAGCGGCGCAACAGGGAAAAAAAAGACAGACCTTCACTCAACTCCTGCCCCTTCTGCCGCGTAATGCGGTCGTATCCGGCCAGCAGGTTTTCTACCAGCAGGTTCACTTGTTTGAATGCACGGGTTTCGTGTTCGATGAGGGTTTGGTGGATGTCTTCACGAAAAGCGGTATCTGCTTCCCACTGCAACTTTCGGTCGGCCAATCCTTTGGCAATGCGATCGCCGATGTTGCGCGAAGTAGAAAGGTTGTTGACCAGTTTCAAATAGGGAGCCTGTCCGCCGGTAATGTTTTGATGGATGTAGTCGCGCAGGGAGCCGAATCCGCTTGCTTCCAGATCGCCTTCCTGTTCTGCTTTCGCTGAAACAGCAAAAATAATGGGCTCGGGGATGCCTTTTTTTCGGGCGTAATCCCTAACGCCATTCAGGTTAACGGCTAAGTCCTCTTCAGGCATCAGGTCTTTTTGCTGCAACACAAAAATGACTTTTTTGAGCCAGTCGGTGTGAATGAAATCGAAAAATTCCCAGGCGGATTGCCGGTATGGGTTTTTGGCTTCAAATACAAAAACGATGAGGTCGGATGCAGGAATGAAACTCTCCGTAATTTCCTGGTGGTGAGCGATGATGGTATTGGTTCCCGGGGTATCCACGATGGCAATTTCGCGCAAAATCTCTACCGGAAGCAGGATTTTTTTCAGGTGTGGGTTTACCACAATGGTTTCTTCTTCTTCGCCATAAAGGATTTGCTGAATGGTGTCTGTCATTGGTTGAGGTGCTACCCGGGTAATTTCACGCCCGGTGGCCAGCAAAGCATTGATGAAACTGCTTTTACCTGCCTTTACCTCTCCGACGATTACAAACATGAATGGCTCATGGATGCGGTTGCGCAGATCGCTCACCGTTTTGGCCAACTCTTCGTGGCCTATACGGATGGCCAGGCCATGCAGGTCTTTTACAAGTTCTTCAATTTTTGCTTTAAAGGTTTGTATGGTCGCATTGATGAGTGTACTCACGGCGGGTTGTTTTTGTTTTTAGGACGGGCAGGACAGGAAGGTGTCGGACACTTTCAGGAGTGTCCGACACCTTCCTGTCCTGCCCGTCCACGCGTCGCGCTAAGTTACAACGTTCTTCACAGACCGTGGAACATAGGGAAAAGAAAGTGCGAAGAAGAGGGGGATCGGCGCGGTTATTCCGGTGCCACCTCTTCTGTATATTCTTTTTCGAGGGCATATTTTGCAAACCACCCCATTTCCTTATTGATCTTATGCAGCCGATGCCTCAGTTCACCCCAGCCATGCGGCTCGCGAGGTGCCACATACAAGTGGGTAGGCACGTTCAGGCTTTTCAGGGCGCGGTAGAGCTCCACCGATTGCATAAGGGGCACCCGCACGTCCTGTTCGCCCACAAAAACGAGGGTTGGGGTTTTGGCTTTGGCAATGTCTTTGAGCGGTGAATTGTTCCAGTATACATCAATGGGTGCTTTTTCCTGCCATGGTGTGCCGCCAAACCAGGGGGTACGGTAAGTTCGCACATCGCTTTGTGCGTACATTCCGATCCAGTTGACAGCGCCGGCACCGGAAGAGGCGGCTTTGAAGCGGTTGGTGAAGGTAATCAATTTGTTGGTCATGTGGCCGCCGGCACTCCAGCCCATTTTGATGAGTCGGTTCGGATCGGCGACCCCGATTTTGATCAGGTGGTCTATGCCGGCCATGACGTCTAAGTGTGACTGGCGAAAATACCCACCTACCATGTCGCGCAGGAAAGCGTCTCCGTAACCGGTACTACCTCTGTAGTTGGGCATAAAAACGGCATAACCATTCGCAGCGAGCACGGGGTGATAGCGCGTAGGGCCGGTGCCCAGGCCATAATGGTCGGCAGCGGCAGGGCCGCCGTGGGTTTGGGTCACAAGTGGGTATTGCCTGCCCGGTTCATAATTGAGCGGATAAGTCAGCAAGCCTTCTACTTCGACGCCATCTTTGCCCTTCCAAACTACCCGCTCCTGGCGGGGCAGCAAAAAGGTATCCTGCAGGTAGGCGTAATGCCGGGTGACCTGGGTAAGGGCATTGCTGCGCAACAGGTGAACATCGCCGGGGTTTACAGCATTGCCGATCGTCAGGGCATGCAGGTTTTGTTCGGGCACAAAATGCCACGAACCAACTGCATGAGCACCCCGCGTGAGCTGGGTCATTGCTTTGCTGGCAAGGTCGAACTGCCAGAGTTGCACTTCAAGACCCATATTGGCCAAAAACAAAAGGGCTTTGCCGTCGGCGGCCCATTCTGCCGTGTATATTTCGTAAGGGATTTCAGGCAACGCAAGGGTAGGGGAGCGGCTACCGTCGGAAGACATCGTAAAGAGTTTGTCGTTGTAATACGATTCAAAACGGGCATTGCAGCCGCATACAAAAAGGATTTGAGTGCCATCGGGCGAAAAACGAAGGTTGTTTTCGGCTACCTTATTATTCGTCAATTGGCGGCCATTGGTGCCATTGGCATCCATGACCCAGATTTCCTGGAGGTAACTGTCGCCAAATAAAGGAGTCGGAGCTTTCGCAAACAGGATTTTGTCTCCTTTTTTCGACACTTCGTAGCTCATTACCGAAAAGTCGCCTTCAGTAATGCGGGTTGCCTTTTTGGCGGAAAGGTCGAATTGCCATAGATGGCGCTGCTTGAAGTTTTCATCATAGGGGAAAACGTCGTCTTTTTTCTCTTTGCGTTTTTTTTCCTCCTCTGTATCTGATTCCGGTGCTGTAAACCAGATGCTTTTTCCATCCGGCGACCACGAAAAATTAGCGATACCGGCTTCCTGCCTGGTCAGTTGTATGGCTTCTCCTCCGGAGTTGTTCAGTAGGTAAATCTGTGGTTTTGCTTTTTCGCCGCGAGTGGCCAGGAAAGCGATGGTTTTTCCGTCGGGTGACCAGCGTGGACTGCCTTCGCCTTCTTTGCCATTGGTCATTTGCACCGCATTTGTACCGTCGGCATCGGCGCGCCAGATATGGCCTACCTGTTTGTTTTCGCCCCAGTCGCTTTTGGAAAGCACGTATAAAAACTGACTGCCTTGTGGCGACAGTTGCGGGCTGGAGAGCGCAGGAATGTTCAGGTAATCTACTACACTCATGGCCCGGCGTGTTTCCGGTTGTGCTAAAATAGAAGCCAGCAGACAGGTAAAAAGAAGGGAAAGGCAATGCTTTTTCATAAAAATAGGTTTGATGTGGGCTAATGTACTGATTTTGGCGAATATGGGAAAATCGGGTTAGGAGATATCCCCCGTTTTTCTGTCCGTGCCTGTTCATGTTGACCAGCCTGGCCGGCATAAAAAAAGCGGCGATGAATCTTCACCGCCGCCTTTTTTATCGTTGAACTTCTTTGGAGTTACCCTCCAAAATCGTCAAAGGCAATATTTTCTTCCGGAACGCCCAATTCATCCAATGACTTGAGCACAGAAGCGTTCATCAGCGGAGGGCCGCAGAAGTAGTATTCGATTTCTTCCGGTTCCGGGTGATTCTTCAGGTATTCATTGAACAAAACGGGCATGATGAATCCTTTGAAACCATCGCCGGGAGCGTCCATATTTTCTTTTACCTGCCAGTTGTCTTCCGGCAGCGGATTGTCGAGTGCAATGTAAAATTTGAAGTTCGGGAACTGGCGTTCAATTTCACGAAACTCCTCCACATAGAACAACTCGCGGCGCGTACGGCCACCATACCAGAAAGACACCTTGCGGTCGGTTGTTTTTAAGGTATGGAACAGGTGAAACAGGTGCGAACGCAGAGGCGCCATACCCGCGCCACCGCCGATGTACACCATTTCCTTTTTCGTCGGTTTGATGAAAAATTCGCCGTATGGGCCGGAGATGGTCACCTTGTCGCCAGGTTTGCATCCAAATACATAGGACGAACACACACCGGGGTTCACTGCCATCCAGTTGTTGGTGTTTTTATCCCAGGGTGGCGTAGCGATGCGGATGTTCAGCATCACGATATTGCCTTCGGCAGGGTGGTTGGCCATCGAATAAGCACGGAATTGCTCTTCTTCGTTTACCATTTTCAGGCCCCACAGCTTGAACTTATCCCATTCGCTGCGGAATTTGTCGGGATCGTCGTGGTGTTCCGGGTGTGCCGTGATGTCCATATTTTTGAAATCCACCGTCGTGACGGGTACATCAATTTGTACGTAACCACCCGATTGGAAATCGAGGGTTTCGCCTTCCGGCAAGCGCACTACGAACTCTTTGATGAAGGAGGCTACGTTGTAGTTGGAGACCACTTCGCACTCCCATTTTTTGATCCCGAATACTTCTTCCGGCACGCGGATTTCCATGTCCTGACGCACTTTGACCTGGCAGGCTAAGCGTTTGTGTTCGGCAGCTTCCTTGCGGGTCAGGTGGTTCATTTCCGTAGGCAGTACATCGCCGCCGCCGGCATCAACATGGCATTCGCACATGGCGCAGGTGCCACCGCCACCGCAGGCAGAAGGAAGAAAGACGTTTTTGCCCGCCAAAGCTGACAGCAGGGAAGACCCGGGCTGTACCAGTAACGGATTGTCAACATCGCCATTGACGATGATTTTTACGTCACCCTGGGGTACCAATTTTTTCTTGGCATAGATGAGCAACACTGCAAGCCCCAGAATTACGGCGCTGAATGCTACTGTTCCCCAAAGCACCAATCCGATCTCGAAAAGCAATATCATTGTCAATGCTGTTTAGATTGTTCTAAGCTTAAAGTTTACTTCAGTTTCATGTATACGGCCGGGTCAATCCCCATGATGCTCATGAAAGCGATGCCCATTAGCCCCGTCAGAATAAAAGCCATACCCAGCCCCCGCAATGGTGCAGGCACATTGGAATAACGCATTTTTTCGCGGATGGCCGCCAACGCTACAATCGCCAGAAACCATCCAAAACCGCCACCCAAACCAAATGCTACAGACTGCGCAAGGTTGTACTCACGCGAAATCATGAAAAGTGACCCGCCGAGGATGGCGCAGTTTACCGTGATCAACGGAAGAAATATCCCCAGGGCGTTGTAAAGGGAAGGAGAATATTTTTCCACAATCATTTCTACCAACTGGACCATAGCCGCAATAACGGCAATGAACAGAATGAATCGGAGGAAGGTAAGGTCCATCCCAAATATGCCGGTTGACACCAACAAATATTCACTGATAAGCCAGTTGATGGGCATGGTAATGGCCAATACAAAAATGACCGCTGCACCAAGGCCGATGGCCGTTTTTACAGATTTGGATACCGCCAGATAAGAACACATGCCTAAGAAATAGGATAAAACCATGTTCTCAATGAAAGCGGACTTAAGAAATACATTTAAAAATTCCATTGTTTGGCGTTTTTAACGTCCAGAATTATTTTGAATGCACTGCTTTGGATAACCAAGGCAGGGTATTAAGATACGTCAACCAGTTTTGGCTGCATCGAGCGCTGAATCCAGATGATGATGCCAATCAGGAACAAGGCGGAAGCAGGCAAAACCATCAGGTTGTTGGGCAGGTACCAGCTGAACCATGAATTGGTCATTGTATCAATCCAGAAGCCATTACCGGGGCCGATGATTTTCATTTCCCACGGAGATCCCGCCATTAGGGTACCTTTTCCAAATATCTCACGAACGATGCCCAAAGCAAGCAGCACTGCACCATAACCAAGTCCGTTGCCGATGCCGTCAAGGAAAGATTTCCACGGTTTGTTGGCCATTGCGTAAGCCTCTAAACGGCCCATTACAATACAATTGGTGATGATGAGGCCGATGAATACGGAAAGGTCCTTCCACATGGGGTATTGCATCGCCTTCAAGGCAAGTTCTACCACGGTCACCAAAAATGCAATAATGACCAATTGCGCAATCATCCGAACCTGAAAAGGTATGTATTTGCGAACCAGAGAAGTAGCCAAATTAGAAAATGCGGTTACGAGCGTAACCGAAACTGCCATGATGAAGGCTTTGAAAGTCAAAGTCGTTACAGCCAGGGCGGAACAAACGCCAAGGATCTGGACCGTAATGGGATTGTTGTCGAAAAGCGGATCGGTGATCAGCTTTTTTTCTTTTTTACCCCACCATGCTTCCTGTTCCTGTTGTACTATGGGTTCTTTTACCTCTGCCATTTTATGAGACGTTAAATTTGAGATATTTGATTTTAGATTCGTAGATGCCTGTTAAAAGAACAGAACACCCAATCATTTATTTACCCTGCGGTTTTGAGCTTATTCAGGTAATT